>NZ_JAQKGV010000004.1 GCF_028617075.1 Rubrobacter calidifluminis
GGCGGGTTGGGTCGGTGGACGGGAGCGAGATGTACGAGGGAGAGGCGTCTGGCGCTGGGGCGCGGGAGGTCGGGGAGCGACTGGCCGGGGAGCTTCTGGCGCGGGGGGCCGGAAGGGTCCTCGAAGAGGTACGCCGGGCGAGGAGCGGGGTGTGATCTACCTGGTCGGGAGCGGGCCCGGGGATCCGGGGCTCTTCACGCTGAAGGGGTTGAGGTGTCTCGAGGCGGCCGATGTCGTGGTCTACGACCGGCTGGCCCCCGAGGAACTACTGAGATATGCCCCTGCCGGGGCCGAGCGCATCTACGTTGGGAAGCTGCCCGGGCGTCCTACGATGCGGCAGGAGGAGATAAACGAGCTCCTCGTGCGCAAGGGGCGTGAGGGGAAGACCGTCGTCAGGCTCAAGGGGGGCGACCCCTACGTCTTCGGGCGTGGCGGGGAGGAGGCGCTCGCGCTCGCCGAGGCCGGGCTCCCCTTCGAGGTCGTGCCCGGGGTGACGAGCGGAATCGCCGCGCCGGCCTACGCGGGCATCCCGGTCACCCACCGCGGGATCGCCGCGAGCGTGGCCTTCGTCACCGGCCACGAAGACCCCGAGAAGGGCAGGGTCGACGTGGACTGGGAGAGGGTGGCGCGGGGTGCGGACACCCTCGTCCTCTACATGGGGGTGGGCAGGATCCGCCAGATCGCGCAGAGCCTTATAGAGGCGGGCAGGCGTCCCGAGACACCGGTCGCCTGCGTCCGGTGGGGGACGGTGCCCGAGCAGCGGACGGTTACTGGTACGCTCGAGGACATCGCCGGGCGGGTGGAAGAGGCCGGACTCGGGCCCCCGGCCGTGATCGTCGTCGGAGAGGTCGTCCGGCTCAGGGAAAAGGGTCTGGGATGGTACGAGAGTAAGCCCCTCTTCGGGAGGAGGATAGTCGTAACCCGGGCGAGGAAGCAGGCCGGGGAGCTCTCCCGCAGGCTGGAGGAGCTCGGCGCCAAGGCCATCGAGTTCCCCACCATAGAGGTCCGTCCCCCCCGGGACTTCGGTCCGCTGGATAAGGCGATAGACCGGCTCGACTCCTACGATTGGCTCGTCTTCACCAGCGTCAACGGGGTGGAGAGCTTTCTGGGGCGTCTGCGGGATCGCGGCCTCGACGTACGCTTCGTGCCGAGGGGGGCGAAGATCGCGGCGATAGGCCCGGCGACCGCCCGGCGGGTAGAGGAGGCCGGGCTCAGGGTCGATGCGATGCCATCCGAGTACCGGGCGGAGGCTCTGATCCCGGAGGTTTCAGGGGATGGTTCGCTGGCGGGGAAGAGGGTTCTCATCCCGCGGGCGAAGGTTGCCCGGGAGGTGCTCCCCGAGAGGTTGAGGGAGGCCGGAGCCGAAGTGGACGTGCCTCCGGCCTACGAGTCGGTCCCGGATGCCAGCGGGGCGGAAGCCCTCGCGCGGAGGATCGAGGACGGCGAGGTGGACTGCGTCACGTTCACGGCGAGCTCGACCGTCGAGAACTTCGTCCGGGCCTTCGGGGAGGAGCGCTCCGTCCGGCTGCTGCGGAAGACGAAGGTCGCCTGCATCGGCCCGCTGACCGCCCAAACCGCGCGCGGGCACGGCTTATGCGTCGATGCCGTCGCGCGGGAGTACACTATCCCCGGACTGGTGGAAGCCGTCACGGAGATCATGAGATCCGCAGCGTCTGAAGGAGAGGTCGGATAACATGCCGTTTCCACAGCAGAGACTGCGCAGGATGCGCCGCACCGGGAGGCTGAGGTCGCTGGTGCGGGAGACACGCCTCTCGCCCGAGGACCTCATCTACCCCATGTTCGTCACCGTCGGGGAGGACGTCCGGAACCCGGTCCCTTCGATGCCGGGCGTCTTCCAGCTCTCCATAGACAACGCCGTCGAGGAAGCCCGGCGCGTCAGCTCGCTCGGGGTACCGGGGGTGATGCTCTTCGGCATCCCGGAGCACAAAGACGAGGCCGCCTCAGGAGCCTACGACCCCGAGGGTATCATCCAGCTCGCCGTGCGGGCCATGAAGGACGCCCTGCCGGAGCTTCTGGTCATCACCGACGTATGCCTCTGCGAGTACACGAGCCACGGCCACTGCGGCGTGGTCGAGAAAGAGACCGGCGAGATCCTCAACGACGTCAGCCTCGAGCTTCTGGCGCGCACCGCGGCCTCCCAGGCCGAGGCGGGGGCGGACATCGTCGCCCCCTCGGACATGATGGACGGCCGGGTCGCCGCCATCCGCTCCGAGCTCGACCGCGAGGGGTTCGAGAACACCCCGATCATGGCCTACTCCGCCAAGTACGCGACCACCTTCTACGGCCCCTTCCGCGATGCCGCCGAGAGCGCCCCCGCCTTCGGCGACCGGCGCAGCTACCAGATGGACCCGGCCAACGCGCGCGAGGCGCTGCGCGAGGTCGCCCTCGACGTCGAGGAGGGGGCGGACATCGTGATGGTCAAGCCTGCCCTGCCCTACCTCGACGTCATCCACAGGGTGAGAGAGGCCACCGACCTCCCGGTCGCGGCGTACAACGTGAGCGGGGAGTACGCGATGATAAAGGCCGCCGCGCAGAACGGGTGGCTGGACGAGCGCGCGGCCGTCCTGGAGGTGCTCACGAGCATAAAGCGCGCTGGCGCGGGGATGATAATAAGCTACCACGCACCGGACGCAGCCCGCTGGCTGTCGGGCGAGTAAGCGGCATTACGGCAGATTTTGCGTTTGTCGTGTACAAAGACCAGGCTTTCGAGAGACGGAGGTTATGAGCCGGTTGCGAGGTAGCGGAGAGAGCGGCGGGAGCGTTCCGGCGGTGGAGCGCTCGGCCCGGCTCATACGCCGGGCCGCTTCGAGGATGCCCGGCGGCGTCAACAGCCCCGTCAGAGCCTTCCGTTCGGTGGGCGGTGATCCCCTGTTCATCCGCAGAGGGGAGGGGGCTCGTATCTTCGACGTGGACGGCAACTCTTACATCGACTACGTGATGAGTTACGGGCCGCTCATCCTCGGGCACGCCCATCCCCGCGTCGTGGAGGCCCTCGAGCGGGTGGTGAGAGACGGGACCAGCTTCGGCGCCCCGACCGAGCTCGAGGTGGAGCTGGCGGAACTCGTCTGCGAGGCCGTGCCCTCCGTGGAGATGGTCAGGATGACCAACTCCGGGACCGAGGCCACGATGAGCGCCGTACGCCTCGCCCGCGGCTACACCGGGCGCGAGAAGATCGTCAAGTTCGAGGGCAACTACCACGGGCACGGGGATCCGCTGCTCGCTTCGGCCGGGAGCGGGGTCGCCACCTTCGGGCTCCCGGACAGCCCCGGTGTGACGCGCGGTGCGGCGGCCGACACCGTCGTGCTGCCGTACAACGACCTGGATGCCGTGAGGGCCCTCTTCGAGCGGGAGGGCGAGAACGTGGCCGCCGTGATCGTGGAGCCGGTGGCCGGGAACATGGGGTGCGTGCCTCCCGTGGAAGGGTTTCTCGAGGGCCTCAGGGAGATGACGCGGGCTCACGGGGCTTTGCTCATCTTCGACGAGGTGATGACCGGTTTCAGGTTGGCCTACGGCGGGGCGCAGGAGCGCTTCGGGATGGTGCCGGACCTCACCACCCTCGGCAAGGTCATCGGCGGGGGGCTCCCGGTCGGCGCGTTCGGGGGGAGGCGTGAGATCATGCAGCTCGTCGCCCCCTCCGGGCCCGTCTACCAGGCGGGGACACTCTCGGGCAACCCGCTGGCGATGGCCGCAGGGCTTGCGACGCTGCGGACCGTGAAGGAGGAGAACGTCTACGAGCGGCTCGAAGAACTGGGGCGGCTCTGGAAGGAAGGCATGCAGCGGGCCGCCTCGGAGGGAGGGGTGAGCGTCACGGTACACCAGGTGGGCTCGATGGTGAGCGTCTTCTTCACCGAAGGGCCGGTCAGGGACTTCGCCTCCGCCGCCCGTTCCGACCTCGGGTCCTTCAAGGACTTCTTCTGGCACATGCTCCGGAGGGGTGTCTACCTCGCCCCCAGCCAGTACGAGACCGGCTTCCTCTCGGCGGCGCACACGGCGGAGGACGTCGAGCGCACCGTCGAGGCGGCGTCGGAGTGGTTCTCCCGGGTTGGAGGGAGCTGAGTGGTGCGGGCCGCCCGCAAGAGGACGCCTCAAGTATCCCTCAAAGGGGTGTTTCTGCACGCGGTCAGGGCCGTCGGCGGGGACGACCGTCGCGGCGGGGTGGTGGCGGAGGCGCTGGATTTTCTGCAGCGGGGTTTCGACGCCCACTACGCGCGCGGGCACGCCGCAGACGGGGAGATACTCGCCGGGGACGACGCCTACGCCGGAGCCGTCGAGATCATCTCGTGCCTCAACGAGCCGCACTTCGTGGCGGTGGCGAGCAGGATGATCCGCGACGGCGCCGGGCACATCTCCTCCGGCGGTGAGGTCTCGCTCGAGACCTGGGTGCCCCACCTGGCCGATCTTTTGCGCGTCATCTCCGGGGAGAGCGTCGAGCGCTCGCGAGATCGGGTGCGCCGGGCGGCGCGCGAGGCCGCGGGTTGAAGATGGGAGCGGGACCTTCGGGCCCCGGCGGGGTCTCTGCGGAGCGGGCCCGGTACGTGCGCGAGATGTTCGACAGGATCTCCCGGCGCTACGAGCTGCTCAACCTCATCATGACTGCCGGGATGCACCGCAGATGGAACTCCCGGGTCATTGAGGTGGCTGGTCTGGAGGGTGGAGAGAGGGTGCTCGACCTCGCGTGCGGCACGGGGAGCCTCAGTCGGGATCTCGCCCGTGCCGTGGGACCCTACGGGTATGTGCTGGGGGTGGACTTCTCCGCCGGGATGCTCCGGCTCGCCAGGCGCAGGATGTATGCGAACCTGGAGTACCGCCTCGGGGATGCGACCGATCTGAAGGAGGTAGAGAGCAGGAGCTTCGACGTGGCGACGATCGCTTATGGGGCGCGCAACATACCGGACCTCGCCGCTCTCTTCTCCGAGATGAGGAGGTGCCTCAAGCCCGGGGGGCGAGCCGTCTGCCTCGAGATTGCCCGTCCTGAGGGCGTCCCGGCGCGCGCCTTCTACGGGGTCTGGTTCGACAGGATCGTTCCCCTCCTCGGGGGGATGATCTCCGGGGACAGGGAGGCATACGCCTACCTCCCGCGGTCGGTAAAGGAGTTCGTGGCGCCCGCAGAGCTGGCTGGCATAATGGAGAGAAGTGGACTACGAAACGTTACATGGGAAAGACTCGCCGGTGGAATTATCACGCTCCACAGTGGAACCAAGCCTCGCTAGCCTGAGGGCGTTGCTCCCAGCAGAGACCGCCGGGCAGCTGGGGGCGGTGGAGAAGACGCTCGTCGGTGTGGCTGACGGTGCCCCGGAACCGCTCGCCGCGCCGGTCCACGAGGCGCTCACCTCCGGCGGCAAGAGGTTGCGCCCGCTGCTCATGATCCTGAGCGCGAACATGGGTGAGCCGGACCGGGAGGCGCTCGTCTCCGCGGCGGCGGCGGTGGAGGTCCTCCACACGGCCACGCTCATCCACGACGACGTGGTGGACCGTGCGGAGAGCCGCCGGGGACGCCCGACCACCGTCGCGGCCTACGGGCGGGAGGTGGCCGTGGCGACAGGGGACTACCTCTTCGCGGAATCTTTCGCGCGGCTGGCCGATATCGGCGACCCGCGTATAGTGCGGGTCTTCGCCGAGGCGGCCCGCGATCTCGCCTCCGGGGAGCTCGAACAGTTCCGGGCCTCCGGGGACGAGGTCGGCATCGAGGAGTACCTGCGGCACATCAGGATGAAGACCGCCGGCCTCTTCAAGGCGGCGTGCGTCGCAGGGGGGACCCTCGGTGGGCTCTCCATCCAGAGGATAGACGCCCTCGCGACCTACGGTCAGTCGCTCGGGGTCGCCTTCCAGATGTCCGACGACGTGATGGACTTCGTCGGGGAGCCCGGCGTCATGGGCAAAGGGGCGGGTTCTGATCTCGCGGAGGGTACGATCACGCTGCCGATCATCCTCGCCATGCAGGAGGGCAACGCAGGCTTGATCCGAAAGGTGCTCAGGACGCCGCGGCCGGAGAAGGCCCTCCTCGAAGCCGGGATCGAGGCCGTGCTCGAGACCCGGGCGATCGCGAGGACGGAAGAGCGGGCGAGAAAGGAGATAGAGGCCGCCCTGTTGGAGCTCGAGCTCCTGCCTGCGGGGCCCGAGCGCGGCGTACTGCATATGATCGCCAGCGAGGTGGTAGGAAGAGATGCCTGAGATCTTCGCCGCGGGGGTCTTGCTGCCGGTGGAGGGTGAGATCCTCCGCGAAGGGGGCGTGCTGGTGGAGGAGGGACGGATAGGCTCCGTGGGGCCGCTGGGGGAGATTTCGCGGGAGCATCCCGGCGTGGAGGTGCGCTACTTCCCCCGGTGCGCTCTCGTACCCGGTGCGGTCAACGCGCACGCCCACCTGGGTTTCGCCCGGGGAGAGGGACCGGAAGGGGGGAGTTTCTCCCGCTGGCTCAAGGGCCTGATCGAACGCCTCCCGGAGAAGGATACTGCCCGGGCCGCCGAGGCGTGTGCCCGGGAAGCGGTCGAGGCCGGGACCACCTACATGGCGGAATCCTCGCCTTACGGCGAGTGTCTGCCGCAGCTCGCCTCAAGCGGGATGGCGGGGAGGGTCTACGCCGAGTTCTTCCCGCACGAGATCGGTGACGGAACGCCCGGCGAGGCGGTCGAGTACATAATCCGCAGGGTGCGTGAGCTCAGAGAAGGGCTTCCTCCCAGGGTCGAGGTCCACGTGAGCGTACACTCGCCCTACACCGTGGATCCCGAGTCCTCGCGGCTCGCGGCGCGGCGTACGAGAGAGCTCGGGGACCTGCTCGCCATACACCTCTCCGAGAGCCCGGAGGAGGTGGAGTTCGTGCGCGACGGGAAGGGGCCCCTGCGGGACATCTTCGGGGAGAACGACTGGGGGGGGACCGGGCTCTCCCCGGTGGCCTACGCCGGGAGCGTCGAGCTCCTCGCCCCGCAGACGATAGCCGCCCATCTGGCCACCGGGGTCTCGACCGCGGACATCGAGATACTCGCCCGTACGGGTGCCGCCGTGGCGCACTGCCCGCGCTCAAATGAGTTCCTCGGATGTGGTGTATCACCGGTACCGGACATGCTGGCGCGGGGAGTGCGCGTGGGGATGGGCACCGACGGCCTCTGGAGCAGCCCGAGCCTCAACCTCTTCGAGGAGACGCTCCACGCCGTGAGGCTGCACGGCTTCAGCGGCGCGGAGGGCCTGCGCCTCTCCACGCTCGGAGGGGCCGAGGCGCTGAGCATCGCCCGGGAGACCGGGAGCATCGTGCCCGGCAAGTGGGCGGATTTCGCCATCGTGGAGTGCTCCCCGGGCGGGCACGAGCCGGAGATGGAGGTGCTTGAAGCGGCGGCGGGCGGGGGGGTGATGGCGACTGTCGCCGGGGGCGAGCTGATATACAATCGGGTCGAGAGCTGACCGCTACCTTGCCGAGAGGGGTCTTCCCGCGATGATGATGGACCGCCGGAGGATAAGCTTCTGGACCAGGGTAGGTGCCTTCGTGCTCATCGTGCTGTTTCTGGCTACCTTCCTCTTCGCGGGACTCGGAACCGGCCTCAACATCGACTTCCTCCAGGCCTTTTTCAAGAACCGGAATCAACCGGCCGGTCAGCAACACCCGCAGACGGTGAGCGCGAGAGAGCAGATCAGGTACGCCGAGAGCTACGTGAAGGATCACCCGAAGGACCCCGCCGCCGTCTTCCGGCTGGGCTACCTCTACGCCCAGGACGGCAAGATGCAGGATGCCGAACGAGTCCTTGAGAACGGTCGGAAGAAGTTCGCAAAGAACCCCCAGATCGCGATGCTGCTCGGAGACGTGTACGCCCAGCAGGCGCAGTCATCTTCCGGAAAGGAGCAGAAGGAGCTTTACGGGAAGGCGGCCGATGCATTTGTCGGGGCCTCGAAAGTCGCTTCGAGCGGTGACGTCGCGCGTCTGTACCTGGCCGCCGGAGAGGCTTACCAGCGGGCCGGACAGCCGGGGCTCGCGGTCAAATACTGGAACAAGTACCTCGACAAACATCCCAAGGGCAAACAGGCGGATCAGGTACGCAAGCAGATCTCCGACGCCCTGCACGGTGGCGGCACCGGATGACGTTCGTGAGAGATAGTAGAATGAATCCAGCGCTCTTTCGCGAACAGGACTTCAGAACGAGGAGGAGAGGCCTTGCCGGGTTACCTGGGTGGATCCGAGCTACTGATAGTACTGGTCGTCGTGCTCTTGCTCTTCGGGGCCCGGCGCATCCCCGAGCTGGCCAGAGGTCTCGGCAGCGGGGTGCGCGAGTTCCGCAGGGGAATCTCCGGCGAGGAGCACGACGAGGAAAGGCGGCGGTCCCGTTCGGTGGAGGGGAGCCGCGACTGAGGTGTCGGAGTAATCCCGGGAGGCGAGGCTGAGCTTTGGCCGGTAACCGCCTGAGGGCGCTCGCGCGTCCCCGCGACGAGAAGAGGATGACCCTGATCGAACACCTCGAGGAGCTGCGCTCGAGGATAATCAAGGTCGGGGTGGCCTTCGTCGTGGCGACGGTGGTCGCCTGGTTCTTCCGGGTACAGATCTACGACTGGCTCCTGGCCCCCTCCGGGCTCAAGAAACTTCACTTCACCGGGGTTACCGCGCCGGTCTTCACCGACCTCAAGCTGGCCCTCTACACGGCGTTCGTGGTGACGCTTCCGATTTTGATCTACCAGGCGTGGGCATTCGTGGCTCCGGCGGTCGGTGAGGCCGGGCGCATCTTCACCTACGTCCTGATCGGCTTCTCCTCGCTACTCTTCATCGCCGGGATCGGTTTCGCGTACTACGCGGCGCTGCCGGTGGCGCTGCACTTCCTGCTCCACTACGCGCCGAACCGCTACACCGAGATCATCACCGCCGACACCTACCTATCCTTCGTCACGCGCTTTCTGCTCGCCTTCGGGATAGTATTCGAGTTCCCGGCCGCCACCTTCGTCGGGGCGAAGCTCGGGCTCGTCGACGGTGACTTCCTGAAGAAGTACCGCCGGCACGCGGTCGTCATCATCGCGGTGGTGGCCGCCGCCCTCACCCCGACCCCGGACCCGTTCACGATGCTCCTCATGATGGCGCCGATGCTCGTGATGTACGAGGCGAGCATCCTTATCGCACGCTACGTGAACCCCGCGACCGCTCCGCCGGAACCGGACAGCGGGAGCGAGAACGAAGAAGAACTCGAGCGCAGCGTCTACGGCGACGATGACCGCTGAGGAAGGTCGCCACGGAGATAGAGACCGAACCTCCTGAGCGAACGGCGCAGCAGGTCGTTGGCGGCCCGCCTGAAGAACGGACGTCCTGCGATCCGGTCCAGCCACCGCGGTTCCACGACGTAGTTCGTCGTGAAGGTCACGCGCACGGCCTCCTTCCCCTCGCCTTCTACCGTCAGCCCTCCGGTACCAGCGGCCCCTTTCGTGTAACGCCACTGCAGAGTTCGGGGAGGGTCCACGACGGTGATGGTGCTCTCCACCTCGTGGTGGATGCCGGCGGCGTTCAGGGCGAAGCTCAGCGCGGTGTCCGGGCGCACCTCACGACTGCCTCCGAGTACGCTGACCCGCTCCAGCCCGCAAGCCCACTCCGGGAAGCGCCAGACCTCGAGCAGGGCCGCGAAGACCTCCTCCTGGGAGAGCCCGCTTATCGGGTAGCTGGCGCTCACGCGGTGTCCACCCGCTATCGCCATCAGAGGATCGCACCCAGCAGGATTCCGGCCGCGTATAGCAGCCCGAAAAGGGCGTGCAGCCCGGCCGTGCGCTTGACCACGGGGTCGAGGCGTTCCGGGGAGGTGCTGGCGAGGATGGCGCGCCAGAGCCGGAGCGCGAGCGGGAGGCTGAGGAAGACGAGAAGGATGCTCCAGGGGAGGATCCCGGCGATCGGGAGCATCGCCGCCCAGAGGTAGGCGCCTGCCAGGAGGGCGCGGTAGACGGCCGCGCCGCCCCGGCGGCCGAGGACTATCGGGAGCGTCTTCCTGTTGCCGCGCCGGTCGGACTCCAGATCCCGGATGTTGTTCGCGAGCAGTATGGCGGAGACGAGGAAGCCCACCGGGACCGCGGCGAGCGGGACCAAGGCCGGGTAGTCGTGAGCCTGCGCTCCGTAGGTGATCACGACTATGATCAGGCCCATGAACACGAAGACCGTCGCCTCGCTCGCCGGGGTGTAGGCGATGGGGCGCGGGCCCGCGGAGTAGACGTAGCCGCCGAGCGCCGAGAGGCATCCGAGAACGAGGATCGGCCAGCCCCCGACCGCTACCAGGTAGAGGCTGAAGAAGAGCGCGAGCGTGTAGCAGAGGAGCGCCCCCAGAAGGACCGCCCGCGCCGAGAGCCTCCCCTTCACGATGGAGCCGGCTATACCGACCGAGCGCTCGGTGTCCAGCCCGCGTTTCTCGTCGTAGAACTCGTTGAACATGTTCGTCGCCGCCTGGATGAGCACACTGGCCAGGAGCATCGCCAGCGCGGGACCCGCCCGGAACCCGCCGTCCAGCGCCGCGAGGGAGGAGCCGACCAGCACGGGAACGACCGCCGCCGTCAGCGAGAAGGGCCGCGCGAGCCAGAACCACTCCGAGAGCGAGCGCCGGCCGATCAACCGTTTCCCCTTCCGGTCCTTTCCGAGATCTCCTTCAATGTCCCCACATATATAGCCGATCGCCGGTCACCCTGCCGGGTATTTTGCCAGCATCCCGGGGATTGTGCCCGCCTTCCCGAAGACTTTGGCCGGCGTTTGTGGTAGAACCGGCTTTCGTGAAGACCGTCGGCCTCAGCATGAAAAACCCCTACCTGCGGCTGGCGCGACCCAAACAATGGACGAAGAACGGGTTCGTGCTGGCGGGGCTCCTCTTCGCGCGGCAGGCCTACCATCCCCCGGCGGTCATCTCCGCCCTCGTCGCTTTCGTGGCCTTCTGCGCCCTCTCCTCCGCGACCTACGCTGCGAACGATACCCTGGACGTCGAGGAGGACCGGGAGCACCCGACCAAGAGGTTTCGTCCCGTGGCGAGCGGTGAGATAAAACCACGGGCCGCGCTGACCTTCGCGATCGTCCTGGCCACCATCGGGCTCGGGCTGTGCTTCGCGATCGGGCCGGTCGTGGGACTCTCCGCGATCGCCTACCTGCTCCTGCAGGCGGCCTACACGCTCGTCCTCAAGCATCTGGTGATACTGGACGTGATGGCCATCTCGGCCGGGTTCGTCGTCCGGGCGCTCGCGGGCGTCGCTGCCGTGCACAGCCCGGTCTCTCCCTGGCTGATAGTCTGCACCGGGCTCCTGACGCTCTTCCTGGGCTTCTCCAAGCGCCGCCACGAGCTCGCGGTGCTCGGCGAGGATGCCGGAGGGCACAGGCGGAACCTGGAGGACTACTCGGTCGAGATGCTCGACCAGATGATGAACATCATGCTCGCGGCGACCATAATCGCCTACTCGATGTACACGTTCTTCGTGTACAAGAGCGAAGCCGAGAACTACATGATGGCGACGATACCTTTCGTCATCTACGGCGTGTTCCGCTACATGCTGCTGGTTCACCGGGCGGGAGGAGGCAATCCGGACACGCTGCTCCTGCGGGACCGGCCGCTGCAGATCACGCTGCTCCTGTGGATTGCCGTGGTGTTCCTCGTCCTCTACGTGCAGTAGGGGTGGGTGGGTGAACCGCATCAAGCGCAACCTCGCGCTCGCGCTGAGCTTCGCGGTCGCGGTCTACCTGGTGCTCGCGGTCTACTCGGGGTTGGGCGACTTCGAGTCGGCGCTCGGGCGGTTCCGGTGGCCACTCCTGCCGGCGATCCTGGGGCTCGTGCTCCTCTCTTACGTGGGGCGTTTCGTCCGCTGGAGGTACTATCTGGGCGTCATCGGGGTGGAGGTGCCGCTGGCGGCGAACGTGGCCATCTTCGCCTCCGGGCTCTCCATGGCTATCTCTCCGGGCAAGCTCGGTGAGGTGCTCAAGAGCGCCTTCATCCGGCAGGTGAACGGCACCCCGATAGCCCGCACCGCCCCGGCGGTCGTGGCCGAGCGGGCGACGGACGGGACCGGGATGGTGCTGTGGGGGCTGCTCGGCGCGCTCTCGTTCAGCTTCGGCCCGGAGGTTCTGCTCCTGTTTCTGGCGGCGGCCATCGTGGGGATCGCGGTGCTGAGATCCGAGAGGCTCTCGCTGGTCGCCGAGCGTATCCTGAGCCGGCTCCCGCTGCTCGACCGGCTCGCGCCGCACGTGAGGGTGTTTCACGGAGCTTCGAGCGAGCTTCTGGGTCTGCGGCCCCTGGTGGCTGGGACCGGGATCTCCTTCGTATCCTGGGGATTCGAGTGTTCCGCGGTCTATCTCTGTTCGGTGGCGCTCGGTGTGCACCGGCCTTTTCTGATGGTGGTCTTCATCTTCGCGGTGAGCTCGCTCGTCGGGGTGGGGAGCATGCTGCCGGGGGGCATCGGGGCCGCTGAGGCCGGTCTCACGGGGATGTTCGACGGGCTGGCCGGGCTCCCGGCCGGGCTCGCGGTCGCGCTCACCTTCCTCATCCGGCTCGCCACGCTCTGGTTCGCAACCCTGATCGGGATCGTCGGTCTTTTCGTCGTGCGGGCTTTCGTCGGGGGGGAGGCAGGGTTGAGCGCGGCCCGCAGGCGCTGATAGACTGCCCCGGGCGTGGGGGTGTGAACGCGCGTTCTTCGCCCCGGCGCATCGTATTCGTGTTGTGTTATAAACAGGATCAAGATGCGATTAATAATCTCTGAGAAGGCGAATGCGGCCAGGAAGATAGCTTCGTTTCTGGCCGAGGGCAGGGTAAAGGACGGCAAGCACCGCAGCGTGCCCTACCACTCCTTTGAGTGGAAGGGCGAGGAGTGCGTCTCGGTCGGGCTCAAAGGGCACGTGCTCAACCCGGAGTATCCCGAGGAGTACTCGAACTGGCAGAAGGTCGAGCCGCGCGAGCTGATAGACGCCAGGATCCTCAAGTCCGTCTCCGAGAAGGGCGTGGCCGAGGCGATAAAGTCGCTGGCGAAGAAGGCCGACAGGATCGTCATCGCCACTGACTTCGACCGGGAGGGCGAGCTCATCGGGGTGGAGGCGCTTACGCTCGCGCTCGACGCCAACCCGAAGCTGGTCGACAACGTGGAGCGGGCGCGCTTCTCGGCGCTCACCAGGGGGGAGGTTACGCGTGCCTTCGAGGATCTTGTGGAGGTCTCGCACGAACTCGCCGCCGCGGGCGAGGCCCGCCAGGACATAGATCTCATCTGGGGTGCGACCCTCACCCGCTGGGTCTCCAGGGCGGTGAAGCGCTACGGGAGCGCCTTCCTCTCGGTGGGGAGGGTTCAGTCCCCGACGTTGGTCTTGATCGCCGAGCGGGAGCTGGAGCGCCGGGCGTTCGTCCCCGAGCCCTACTGGGAGATAGAGGCGCTGCTCGAGAACGACGAGCGGTTCACCGCCCGCCACGCCGCCGGGCGCTTCAAGGAGGAGGATGCGGCCCGGGCCGCGCACGCGAACCTCACCGACGAGGCGGTCGTCACGAACGTCGAGCAGCGCTCCGCCAGCCGCCCGGCTCCGGCTCCGTTCAACACGACGGCCTTCCTCTCGGCGGCGGCGAACCTGGGGATCGGACCCTCGCGCGCGGCGCGCATCGCGGAGGATCTCTACACCGAGGGGTACATCTCCTACCCGCGCACGGACAACACCGTCTATCCGGAGTCGCTCGATCTGCGCGAGGTCGTGGATTTCCTGCGCGGGGTGGAGGGTGTGGCGCCTTACGCCGAGAAGCTCTTCGGACAGAAGAGCTTCACCCCGACCCGCGGCAGGCGGCAGACCACCGACCACCCCCCGATCTACCCGACGGGACCCGCCCGCAAGGGTGAGCTGCGGGACGATCAGTGGAAGATCTACCAGCTCGTGGTGCGGCGGTTCCTGGCGACCCTCTCCGGACCGGCGCAGACGCTTCGGACCACGCTGCGCTTCGAGTCCGGCGGGGAGCCCCTCATCGCCCGCGGTACGGTCCTCACCGATGAGGGGTGGCTCGGTGTCTACCCCTACGGGCGCAGGCCGGACGAGGAGCTTCCGGCGCTCGAAGAGGGGCAGCGGGTGCGGCTCGTCGAGGCCGAGGTGCTCTCGAAGCAGACCCAGCCGCCGGGACGCTACGGGCAGGGGCGTCTCGTAAGGGTGATGGAGGATCTCGGGCTCGGCACGAAGGCCACCCGCCCGGCGATAATCCAGAACCTCTACGACAGGGGCTACATCCACGGTGACCCGATAGTCCCGACGGAGACCGGGATGGCGGTGGCGCGGGCGCTCAAGCAGTTCGCTTCGGAGATAGCCTCGCACGAGATGACCGCCGAGCTGGAGCGGAGCATGGACGCGATCTCCGAGGGCCGGGTCGAGAAGGAGTCCGTGGTGGACGCCTCGCGCGAGGTGCTGCGCCGGGTCTACGACAATCTCACGAATCAGGAGGAGAAGTTCGCGGACATCGTCTGGGAGGGCATCCGCGGGGACGAGACGCTCGGACCCTGTCCGGTCTGCGGCCGCAACCTGAAGATAAGGCGCAACCGCAAGAGCGGCAAGCGCTTCGCTGGCTGCGAGGGGTACCCGGAGTGCCGCACGACCTTCCCGCTCCCCCAGAAGGGGGACATCATCCCGCTCGGGACGCTCTGCGACGCCTGCGGCGCCCCGGAGATAAAGGTCATTGGCAAGCGTCGGCCCTGGACCACCTGCATAAACATGGACTGCCCGAAGAAACGGGAGAGAGAACGAGGGGAGGAGCAATCGGGAGAGTCGGCCGAGGAAAGGCTGGAGAAGTCCACCACATAGGGCGCAGGGTAGACATCGTGGAGCCGGTGCTACGCTGCGGAGACACCCCCTGCGGGTACCTTTGTGGGGTGGGTTACGCCCTGCTGGTAGTGCTCTGCGTACTGATCTGTTACGCTGCAACGCTGTGATTCGCGAAGGTGATAAGGACTTGCTCGGGGGCAGGGTGAGTTGCCTCCTGTAATCGGCGTGAGCGCGACGCTCAAGGACGATACCGAGACCGTGGCCGAGCGTCCCCTGGGGCGTTTCGTGCGAGCCGACCTGGATTACGTCCAGAGCGTGGTGGAGGCGGGTGGGGTGCCGGTGGTGCTGCCTCCCGTGGTGGAGCCGGAATACGTCGACCCGCTCCTCGGCGGGCTGGATGGACTCCTGCTGTCGGGTGGCAGTGATCTCGATCCGTCTCACTATGGCGAGGAACCTCTGCCGGAGATGGGCCCCACGCTCCCCGAGCGTGACGCCTTCGAGCTCGCGCTCGCCGGGCGTGCGCTGGAGGTGGGGCTGCCCGTGCTAGGCATCTGCCGGGGGCTGCAGGTGCTGAACGTATTGCTCGGTGGGAGCCTCTATCAGGATCTGAAGACACAGCTCGGAGAGGGGGTGCTCGAGCACAGGCAGAAGACCCCGAAATGCCAGCCGGTTCACGAGGTCGAGCTCGCCGGAGAGTCCCTCCTGGGAGGGATAGCAGGTAAAGACCGGTTCGCGGTCAACTCCTACCACCACCAGGCCGTGAAGGAGGTCGCCGGGGATCTGCGGGTGAGCGCGCGCTCTCCCGACGGTGTGGTGGAAGCCCTCGAGTGGCGCGACGGGTCGCGCTGGGTCTTGGGTATCCAGTGGCACGCCGAGGCCATGCGGGAGGCGGGACCCGAGCAACGCCGGCTGTTCTCCGCCTTCGTCGAGGCGGCCGGGCGCGGATCCGGCAGGCGGGCGGCCTAGAAGAGAGGGCAGGGCTGTTCGTCACCGTAGAAGGCGCAGACTTCTCGGGCAAGTCCACGCTGGCGGGGATTCTCAGAGACCACTTTCCCCAGGCCCATTTTACCCGGGAGCCCGGGGGGACCCCAACGGCCGAGCGTATCCGGGAGGTGTTGCTCGACCCCCACCTCGAGATGGACCCCTGGACCGAAGCTTACCTCTACGCGGCGGCGCGCGCGGACCACACCCGGCGGGAGATACTCCCCAGGCTCGCCCGGAGGCAGCTCGTCATCTGCGAGCGGTATCTCGACTCCAGCATCGCCTACCAGGGGTACGGACGGGGGCTCGGTGCCGATGCCGTACGACAGATAAATGCCCGCGCGGTCGACGGCCTCGTCCCGGACGTGACCTTCTACCTTCGCATCGAAGAGGATGAGAGGATGGAACGTGCCCGGCGCGCCGGACTTACCCCCGACAGGATTGAACGTCTGGGAGAAGGGTTTATGAGACGGGTCACCGAGGGATTCGAGGAGATCGCACGCCGCGAGCCGGGGCGCGTGGTGGTGCTCGACGGCCGCAGGGAGCCGGCGCACCTCGTCACCGTCGTGAGGGAGGAGATCTTGCGGCGCTATACTCCGTAGGAGTATGGATCCTATCTTTGATGGCGTGATCGGAAACCCGGGCGTCCGGCGGCTGCTCAGCGGCGCGCTGAAGAGCGGGGACGTCTCTCATGCCTACCTTTTCTACGGGCCGGAGGGGGTCGGGAAGCGCACCGTGGCCCTCCGGTTCGCCGCCGCTCTGGTGGGCGAGGGTGATCGCGCTGTCAGAGGCCGCATCATGCACGGGCTTCACCCAGATGTGGTCGAGGTCCTGCCGGACGGGGCCTTCACCACGATAGGGCAGGTGCGTGAGGTGATCCGTGGTGCCTCGAGCCGCCCCTTCGAGGGAGCGAGGCGAGTCTTCATACTCCGCGCCGACACGCTCAACCTGCAGTCGGCCAACGCCCTGCTCAAGACCCTCGAAGAGCCCGAGGGAGAGACGGTCTTCATACTGCTCTCGACCTCCCGGGAGGAGGTGCTCCCGACGGTAGCCTCCAGAGCCCGGGGGGTACGTTTCGATCCCGTCCCCTTGCCCGAGGTGGAAGGGTTCCTCGCACAGCGCGGAGCCGAAAACCCTGCGCTCGCCGCCTCTCTGGGACGGGGCAGCGTGGGGCGCGCGCTGCGCTACGCGACGGAGGAGGAGATGCTGTCCCTCAGGGATACCGTACTCAGCGCCGCCTTCGACCTATCCAGCGGGATGAGCGGTGTGCTCCGGCATGCAGGGGAAATCGCATCCCGCGCCGAGGAGGTCGGGGAGCGGAAAGAGAGGGAAATCCTCGAGGCTGCGGGGGATCCCGACCGGCGGGCCAGGGAAGAGGCGCGCCGTGCCGGTCGGGCGGCGCGGGAGGAGGCGGCGGCTGAGGCGCTTGATCTCCTGAAGCTCGCGTATCGCGACGCCGCGGTCACGGCCGCGGGGGCGCCGGAGCTGGTCGCCAACCTGGATCGCAGGGCGGAGATAGGGGGTGTCGCCGCGAATTTCGACGGGGCCGATTGGACCGGCGCTGCCAGGGAGGCGGACGAAGGACGCGAATCCCTGGCGTATAATGCCTCTCCAGAGGCGGTACTGGAGGTGGTGCTATCGAGAGCACGGCGGAAGATACTCGGAACCTCCCGCGACTGGTAGACGTCCGGCTGCCCGGCTGGAGCGTCACACGACTCTGCTATGCACATGATTTCGACCTCAGGGTCGGCTACAGGGTGGTCGTCGACACCGAGGTGGGCCAGCTCCTAGGACGGGTCGCGCTCACCCCGCGTCGCCGGGAGCCGTACACCACGCCCTACGAAATAATCCGGATCGCCACCGAGGAGGACGAGCGGATCGAGGACCAGCACCGGGAGCTCGGCCGGGAGGTGCGGGTCGAGGCCGAGAAGCTCGCCCGGGACCACCGTATCTCCGAGGTTCGCTTCATTGGGTGTGATGTCTCGCTCGATGAGTCCTACATCGAGGTGAAGTACCAGTCCGACGGCAGACCGAACCTGCGGCCGGTACGGGAGGGGCTGGAGAGCAGGTATGGATCCCGCGTCGCGCTCAAGCGCTACACGTTCATCGAGCGGTCCGGACGGGCCGGAGGGTGTGACACCTGCGGGCTGCCGCTCTGCTGCTCCACGTGGAGCGGAGCGAGGAGCATGGGGCCCGTGAACCCCCGCCTCGCCCGTCAGCAGGGTGTTACACCGAACGATAAGATCATCGGCTGCTGTGGCGAGGTGAAGTGCTGCATGCGCTATGAGCACGAGGTCTACAAGGAGTTCAAGCAGCGTGCCCCCTTCAAGAACACCACCGTCAGGCTCGGCAGGCGCGAGGGTAAGGTGGTGGACTACTCGATGGTGAGAGACGCCGTCTTCGTCCGTTTCGAACAGCAGGCCAGACCGGAGCTCATCCCGCTCGGTCGTCTCGCCCGGGAAAACCCCGGGGTACGACCCGCGGATCCCGGGGAGTGGGGGCTACAGACCGGCGATGGTGGAGGACGTGGCTGACGACCTCTGCGACGTGCCCGGCGTGAGGGTGGGGCACGCGACGGATGCGGAGGGCGTGACCGGCTGCACGGCGATTCTCTTCGACCGTCCGGCCACGGTGGGGGTGGACGTGCGCGGGGCCTCACCAGGCACCCGTGAGACGGATTCTCTGAGCCCGACCGGACGGGTCGGGGAGGTGCACGGGTTGCTTCTGACCGGCGGGAGCGCCCTGGGCCTCACGGCCGCCGACGGGGTAGTCGGGTTTCTCCTGGAGCGGGGGGTCGGGCTGGACGTGGGGGTGGCGCGGGTTCCGATCGTGCCGGCGGCGGTGATCTTCGACCTCACGATCGGGGCTCACGATGCCTACCCAGACCGCGCGATGGGTTACGAGGCGGCTCGTTCTGCCACCCGCGAGGGTTTCGAGCAGGGGAGCGTCGGGGCGGGAACCGGGGCGAGCGTCGGCAAGGTCCTGGGGCCGGACCGGGCGATGAAGGGCGGGTTGGGCAGCGCCGCGATCTCCCTTGAGGACGGCCTCGTCGTCGGGGCGCTGGCCGTCGTGAACGCCCTGGGGGATGTGCGTGATCCACATGATGGACTGCGCATCGTCGCCGGACCCCGGCTGGAGGACGGCACGCTCGGGGACAGCGTGAAGCTTTTGCCCGGTGCGGCCTCGCGCCTGCGCTGGGGGGAGAACACGACGCTCGGCGTCGTTGCGACCACCGCTCGCCTGACGAAGCCCCAGGCGACCCGCGTGGCCCGGATGGCCCACGACGGGCTGGCCCGTACGGTCTACCCCGTGCATACTTCGGTGGACGGGGACACCGTCTTCGCAGCTTCCGTGGGGGAGGTAGAGGCCTCGTCGGACGTCGTCGGGGCGGCAGGAGCGCTGGCTCTGGCCCTGGCGATCGTGCGGGCCGTGAGGGAGGCCAGGAGCCTGGCCGGGCTTCCTGCCGCCCGCGACCTTGCCGGTCCGGCTCAGTAGTAGAGTACCTGCCCGACCCTTATGTAGTCCGGGTTCGCGAGGCCGTTGTACCGGGCTAGGTAGCCGACAGAGACGCCGAGGTAGGCAGCGATGGAGGTGAGCGTGTCCCCCGGTCTCACCGTATAAGTCCGGCCGGCCGCCGGCTCCTGAGGGTACGCCGTCTGGGACTGCGGATAGCTTACTACCGAGTAGTCCACGTAGGCGACGCCGGGACGGATCAGACCCAGAGACTGCGCCGCGGCCTGCGAGAGATCGAGCGCCCTCGCCCCCACGTACGGCCCCCGGTCGTTTATCGTCACCTCCACCGAACGCCCACCCCTGCTCACCACGAGCCTCGTCCCGAGCGGCAGCGTCCTGCTAGCCGCGGTGTACGCGTAGGCGTCGTAGGGCTCCCCACTCGCCGTCGGTTTCCCGTAGAAGCCGGGACCGTACCAGGAGGCGAGCACACCCGCCGCATGCGCCGATGCCGGACGGGCCACCACCAAACCGCAGGCGAACAATGCCAGCACGACCATCTTCACGAAGATGAACCTGAAGTGCAACCTGTCCCCCTCCACGTCGAATTCAGAGCCGCCATCGGCGAACCTGAACCATCACTTCAACGAGTACGGAGTATCGGGGGCGCGCCACACGTTTTCAATACCTTTCGAAAGTTTTCCATCAGATGAGAAATCTCGACCTTGCGCCAGCTATTGGATCTCCGGGTGATAATCACATCAAGATATTGGAAACGTGGATGTTAAGGCTCATTTAGAGGGTTAATCTTGCGTGATGATACGTCAGGCATCACGTGCTAGAGTTTCTTACGTCCGGAAAGGTGGTTGAAAATATCTCTATGATAAGCGGGAGGGGGCTTGTCTTACTCTGTCGAAGAGGTTGCGGGGCTGTTGGGGATCCCGCGTCCGACGCTGTACCGGTATCTGAGGGAGTATTCGATCCCTCACGTGCGCCGTGCGGGGAGGATTGAGGTATCGGAGGAGGGGCTCGAGAGGGTTCGGGAGGTCAGGGAGCTCCACCTGGAGGGGATGAGGACGGAGGCGGTGAAGAGGATGTTGAGGCATCCGCTTCCGGACCCGGAGGAGTTTCGGGAGGAGAACGGGCGGCTGCTCGAAGCCATGCGGGAGATGCGGGAGAGCCTGGAACGAGTGAACGAGGCGTTCTCCCGGGAGACCACGGGCACTCTGCTTGCGCGACAGAGCCTGCTCGTCTCGGCCCTCTACGACCTCAACGAGGCCCTCGGCGTGAGAGAGGGGGCGGGCGGCCGGCGCGGTGTTCTGGATGCTCTGGAGGCTGAGGTGGTGGGGCAGCGGGAGACGCTGGAGAAGGTGGAGCGGCGCCTGGAGGAGGTCGTCCGGGGCCTGGAGGCCAATACCGCTGCCGTGGCGGAGTTCGGGCGTGCGATGGAGGCGATCTGTGAGATGACCCGGTACGTGACGAGCGTGGCCTCGCTGTTGAAGAACGACATCCTGCTGAACGGGGTCGGGGAGCGCTCATGAGAAAGGAGCACGTCCATAAAGACGTGCTCCGCGCTTCACCGGTACCGGGGAACATCAGGGGATCAAGATGCCCCTCCCCGGCAGGCGTCCCTCGTTGAGGTCGGCTATGGCGGAGTTCACCTCTTCCAGGGGGTAGGTTTTGGTGTGCAGCTTCACCTTGCCCTGGGCGGTGAGCTCCATCAGCTCGGCCAGGTCGTTGTAGGTGCCGACGAGGTTGCCCACGATGCTGCGCTCGGTGGAGATGATGTCTATGGTTGGCACCTCGACCACCCCGCCGTAGCCGACGACGAAATGGGACCCTCCCTGACGGGTCATCTTCCAGGCGTCCTTCTCGGCGCCCCTCTCCCCGACGAAGTCGATGACTACCTCCGCGCCACCGCCGGTCATCTCGAGCACCTTCTCCACGTAACCGTCTTCTACCCTTACCGTCTCATCCGCGCCTATCTCTTTTGCAAGAGATAGCGCCTTCTCGGAGGGATCGACCACGATCACCCCGGCGGGGGTGAGCGCCTTGAGGGTCTGGATGCCGATGTGCCCGAGACCTCCTGAGCCTATCACGACCACGTGGGTGCCGGGGTAGAGCAGGGGGGCGGCCTTCTTCACCGCGTGGTAGGCGGTGAGGCCCGCGTCGGCGAGCGCCGCTATGTCCCTGGGGTGCAGGCTCGGGTCCAGCTTGACGACCGAGCGGGCGCTGGTCTTCAGGTACTCGGCGAAGCCCCCGTCGGTGGAGAGCCCGGGGAAGGCGGCGTTCTCGCAGTGCATGTCGTCGCCGGCCCGGCACGCCCGGCACAACCCACAGGTTATCAGGGGGTGGACGATGACCGTGTCTCCGGGCTGGACGTTGGTGACCGCGGAGCCCACCTCCTCGACCCAGCCGGCGTTCTCGTGGCCCGGGATGTAAGGCAGGAGGGTGCCGTCGGGGTCCTGGATGGGTTTCCACTGGCCCTCTATTACGTGCAGGTCGGTGCGGCAGAGCCCTGCGGCCCCGATGCGTACGATCACGTCGAAGGGGCCCTCTACCCTGGGATCCTCGACCTCCTCCACCTTCAGGGGCTTCGTCCCTATCTTTTCATCGTACTCGTGCAGCCGGGCTGCCTTCATGCGCTGCTCTTCTCCTTTCTCCCGTACCTGGCCTGGAGCAGATCACTGCACAGCGCGCCGTTGCTCTCCAGGCTTATCCTGGTCAGGCGTGCCTTCCTCAGGTGCTCGACCACGGCCTCCTCGGGTATGGGATCCCCGCCCGCGCTCAGGAGCAGCGGGGAGGAGGGGGAGAGGTCGAACCCGAGCTCCCTCCTGCGCTCCAGGTATACCTCGAGTTCCGGGCAGGGTGGGACGTCGCCGAGGCGCATATGCGCAAGCTCCCGCGGGCTTGTGCCCCGGGAGAGCAGGGTGCGGCAGAGGATCTCCTGGCGGCGGACGAAGGCTTTCTTGCGGAAGGTCTCGCGCACGGCGTCCAGGTCCTCCCCGGTCGTCTCGTCGGAGAAGGAGGCCATCGCCCGGTCGAAGCCCTCGTCCCTCTCCACCCCACGGTTTATCTCCCGGGCGACGTGGAACTCCTCGAGGACGACCTCGACCCGCTCTACCCGCGGCAGTGAGATGAGCGCCCTCTTGGCGTCCTCGGCCATGATGTAGGCGAAGTTGGGCGAGCAGAAGTAGGTGGGGAGCCTGAGCCTCAGGCGGACCGTTCCTTCATCCCGCTCTACGTGCGAGACGAACCCGAGGGTGGTGATCGGCTCGTCCAGTTCGGGGTCCCGGACGCCCGAGAGGGCGTCCAGGACCTCCGATTCCCGAATCTCGCTCACGGCGCGACGGGCTCGGCGTCGCTCCCGACCGGACCGGTGCCCGAGTGGGCGCCCTTTAGCTTCAGCTCCTCCGGTACCTCTATGTCGTAGAGCCCGGCCAGGTTGAGCCCCAGGATCTTCTTCTTTATCTCCGGGGTGAGCGTGCCGTACTCGCCCTGCATGTCCTCCGGTATCTGGAAGTCCACGAACTCCTCTATGAGCCACTTAGGCTGCCAGATGGCGTAGTCGCTGCCGAAGGTGATCCTGTCCTCCCCCAGCCAGTACAGCAGCTCCCCGATGATCTGGGCGAAGTAGCGCGGCCGGGTGTGGATGAACGGGATGGCCACCGCGAGCCCGCCGTAGACGTTGGGCTCCTGCGTCCCGATCCAGCAGAAGTCCTCCAGCCTCGGCAGCCCCACGTGCTCGACGATGAAGTTGAGGTCGGTGAACTCCGAGGCCACGTCGTCCACGTCGGCTACGTCGAAGGCGTCGCGGTTGAGAGGCCGGATCGTCGGGCCCTTGTGGACGTGGATGTTCTTTATCCCCAGCTCTACGCATTTCTCCAGATAACGTTTGGCCCAGTCGTCCTTGAGGCTCCAGCCCTTCGAGCGTCCCTTCCACTCCGCCGTGTAGAGCTTGACGCCCTTGAGGTTGTACCTCTCCGCGAGCCGCTCCAGCTCCCTGAGCCCCTCCTCGCCGTCTCTGGGGTCGAAAGCGCCGTTGACGATGAACCTGTCAGGGTACTTCTCCGCCAGCACCCCGTCCTGCTCGGTGGTGTTGAACCCGTTCTTGTAGAAGTCCGTGAGGTAGGTCGGCTGGAAGATCGCCTTGTCGTCGTAGCCCACCTCGAAGAGATCGTGCAGGATCCTCTCCTCGGAGTACTTGTAGAACTCCTCTATGGGCCACTTGTACTCTTCGGGGCTCAGCGCCGTCTGGTAGTCGTGGAAGCACTCGATGAACTGCTGACCGTGGACGTTGCGCCAGTTCTGCGGACTGCCGTCCCAGAAGTGGACGTGCCCGTCAACCACGAAGTACTTCTCGCCGTCTTTCTCGTACACCACTCCTCCTTCCTCGTCGTTCAGGGTCGAATATATATTCCGGAGGATGTCAATCAAGTTGCAAGCGCGCCGTTTTCTAACATCGTGCGAAAATCACTGGTGTGGGTCCCGTAAGGGGTCGAGGAGAGGTAGATTGGGCCAGGAAAGGGGTGATTCGGTCTTGGGCTCCGAGGGTGAGATAAGGAGAAGGTTGAGAGGCGGGGAAGGTCCGGGGAGTTTCCGCAGCGCCCGGAGGATGTTCGAGATCCTCGACTTCGTGAGCCGCAGGGAGAGGGCTACGGCGAAGGTGATCGCCCGCGAGCTCGACGTCAGCCTCTCGACCTGCTACCGGTTGCTCGGGATCCTGGTTGAAGAAGGATACCTTGAGAAGCTGCCGCGTTGCGGCGGCTACAGGCTCGGGCCGGCCATATCCCTGCTCTACGGGCGTGCGACGGGCCGGGTGCTCGAAACCTCCGTCGAGCCGGTCATAGAGGAGCTGGCCATGAGGAGCGGGCGCCACGCGTACCTGGGAGTTCTCGACGGTGGACAGGTGACCGTGGCGCAGGTCAAGTCTCCGCCGGAGAGCCCACCCGTTGGCGTGGTTCGTGGGTTTCACGGCGCCTCGCATGCTCTGGCCCTCGGGAAGGTGCTCATAGCCGGTGCGGGCCCGGGCGGTATAGAAGAGTACGTCGAGTGCTACGGGCTCGAGAAGTTCACCCCCAGGACCATAACCGAGAAGCGCCATCTGGAGGACCACCTTCGGGGCGTGATGGTCCGGGGGCTCGCCATCGACGTGGAGGAGTTCGCAGAGAACCTCTGCTGCATAGCCGTACCGATACTGGACCGGGACGGCCGTACCCGGGGAGCGATCGGCATCTCCACCTCCGCCCGACGCTTCGACAGCGAGCTCAGGGCCCTGGCTCCCATGGTGAGGAGGGCCGCCCGTGAAGCCTCTGAGCTGCTCGACGATCGGGATGGATCGGTGGGCCGGGGCTTCCGGCGTCCAGATAATATGCGCTCGCTTGGAGCAAAACCTTAAGAACATTCATCTTCGACACACCGGCCGAGGTGCGATATACTTGCATCCCGCAAGGTGCCGACGTAGCTCAGCTGGTAGAGCAGCTCACTCGTAATGAGCAGGTCAGCGGTTCGAGTCCGCTCGTCGGCTCTTTATTTTCCTGATTTGCAGGTGCATCATGAGATGAGATGCGACCGGCGGTGGCGTCGGGTCCCCTGGTCCCCTCGAAACCGGATGTCGGCGGGGAGGGCGAGCATCATCAAGGTGTGAGACCGATACTTTGGATCGTCGGCTTTGCCCGGAGATGGACTTCGCATTTGCATGGAGGTTTGAGGGGATGAGGGCGGGATGTGCTGCAGGTCGTGGGTCCGGGTATCCGGCGCTCCCGTACGTCTCAGGGATGATTCGAGGTGAGGTCCGGGTAAGGGGTATATTCGACCAGGCGCCGTGCCGGCGTAAACTTTGAGTACAGCGATGGCCTGGAGGAGCAGGTGATGGTTCGGGAAGCGCGTGATGACCTCGACCAGGTGTTGCGAGGTGTCGTGGAGCGCGAGGGTGGTGTGCCGGGCGTCGTCGCGGCGGTGACGGACCGGCGTGGTGATCTGTACGTGGGAGCGGAGGGGGAGTGCGAGCTCGGTTCGGGACGGGGCATGACCGAAGATACCGTTTTCTGCCTCTTCTCCTGCACCAAGGCGATAACGGGTGTCGCGGTGATGCAGCTCGTCGAGGAAGGGAGGCTCGACCTCGACGATCCGGTGAAGGAATACCTGCCGGAGATCTCCCGGATCGAAGTCCTCGAAGGCTTCGACGGGGAGGGGGAACCGATCACCCGCCCGGCCCGCTCGGAGATCACGGTGCGCCATCTCATGCTGCACACGGCCGGGTTCGGCTACGAGTTCTTCAACCACGACCTGCTCGAATATTACAGGAAGAGAGAGGTTCCGAGCGTGGTCTCCGGGAGGGAGGACGCGCTCTACAGCGTGCTCCTTTTCGACCCGGGGGAGCGCTGGGAGTACGGGATAAACATGGACTGGGCCGGGAAGGTGGTGGAGGCCGTCCGGGGACGCAGGCTCGGGGAGGTGTTCGAGGAGCGTATCTTCGAGCCTCTCGGGATGGAGGACACCGCCATAACCATGTCCCGGGGGATGCGGGAGCGCCGGGCGACGGTTCACCAGCGACAGGAGGACGGCAGGTTGCGCCCCATGCCCGGGTTCGAGCTGCCGCAGGATCCCGAGCAGCACATGGGCGGGCACGCCCTCTACGGGACGGTCGGTGACTACACGAGGTTCATCCGGATGATGCTGAACGACGGCGGGGGCGAAGATGGGCGGGTGCTCGCCCCGGAGACCGTCCGGTACATGTCCCGGAACGGGCTCGGGAGGATGAAGATCCACGCTCTCCCCGGAGCCGTCCCGAGCCTATCGAACGACGCGGAGTTCTTCCCGGGGATGCCCAAGTCCTGGGGCTACACCTTCATGATAAACGACGAGGACGCCCCGACCGGACGTCCGGCGGGCTCGCTCGGCTGGGCCGGTCTCGCGAACCTCTACTACTGGATCGACCGCAAGAACGGCATCGGCGGTTTCTGGGCCACGCAGCTGTTCCCGTTCGCGGATCCCGCCTCCTTCGGGGCGTACCTGGAGTTCGAGAAGAAGACCTACGAGCACCTCGGTGACTTTCTGGGAGGCTGAGCGGACGGTCCCCAGCGGATAAAATCATTCCCGGAGATGGTCTGGCTGCGGGAGAAGATCGGAGTGATGAACGCGTTCGAAGCACTGCCGTCGAGGATAAGGCGAGGCCTTTCCGGGCTCACCGCCTTACCTTCGGACGATCGCGGGGTCGCCCTGGCCCTCGGAGGGGGCGGGGTGCGCGGGTTCGCCCACCTCGGCTTTCTCCGGGTGCTCGAAGAGGAGGGGGTGCCCGTCCGGGGCCTGGCCGGGACTTCTGCGGGCGCTCTTGCTTCCTGCGTGTACGCGTTTGGTCTCCCGCTCAGGCCGGAGCCGGTTCTCGAGGCGCTGGAGAGCCTGGGTCAGCTTCTCTCGCGGGGAGGCATGCTCTCACGCTGGAGGTGGATCCTCTCGATCTCGCGCCGACCGGCCCTGGTCGACGACGACGATTTCGTGAGCGGCATCGCGGGGCTCCTCGGTGAACGCAGGCTCGAGGAGAGCAGGGTCCCGGTCGCGGTGGTGACCGCCGATCTGCGCAGCGGAGACGTGGTGGTGCTGAGGGAGGGGCCCGCCGCCAGGGCCGTCGCCGCCTCGTGTGCCATACCGGGCGTCTTCCCGCCGTTCGAGCAGGATGGGCGTCTTCTGGTCGACGGGGCCGTCGCGGACAAGGTGCCGGTCTCCGCGGCACGCTCGGTCGGGGGAGGAGGGCCCGTCATCGGGGTCGACGTCTCCAACCCCGTGCCCCCCTCAGTCGCGCCTCGCAACGGCGTGGAGGCGGCGATCATGGCCGGTGACGCCTCCAGGCGGCGCCTGACCCAGATCTCGCTGCAAGAGGCGGACCTCGCCGTTCGCCTGCCGCTGGAGAGGCAGGTGGAGCGCTTCGAGATGCAGGAGGCTGAGAGGCTCTACCGGCTCGGGATGGAGGTCGGCGAGGAGCAACTGCCGGAGATAAAGAGGCTCCTCGACCGGAACGGGGTGGACTCGATGGTGAGGAAAACCTACGCCCGACTCGCCTTTCGAACCTAGGTGAGGGTTACCTCTCGGACAGCTCCCTGTAGTGATGGGCTACAGTGAGCACCTTCTCCACGTACCATCCGGCGTGGTTGTACGCGTAGATCGCCCGGTACCAGTGGCGCGGTGCGCCGTTCAGCCTGAGGTAGCGGGCTGCCGAGGGGATCGCATCCCGCGGGTCCATGATGTTGGCGACCCCGTCGTGGTCGCCGTCGATGCCGTACACCCTCCAGGTGGAGGGGAGAAACTGCATCGGCCCCAGCGCGCCGGCGCTCGACGGGCCCATGTTCCTGCCGTGATCGGATTCTATCTTGCCGATGGCGGCCAGGATGTACCAGTCGCGGCCGAAGCCGTACTCTCTCGCGGCCTTTTTGTACAGGTGGAGATAGGCCCTGGGCGGCAGGTTGCGGACTGGGTAGGCGGCTATCTGGTGGTGCGCTATCCGCATCTGCCGGGCGAATCCCCGCGGCGTGCCGCCCGTCGCTGGGGGAACGGTGAACCGTCCGGCCCTGGCCTCATCCCTGAGCCGGACGATCACGCGCCGGATGTGCCTCTTTTTTGCTTCGATCTTTTTCTTCGAGGGTTGTCTGGCTGATGCTGCGTTTATGCCGGCGTTCTCTGTGAGGGAGAGGTGGTTCGTCCGGTGGTTTATCAGGTGGGTGAGGGGGTCTTTCCGATGGGGATGCTCCCGCCGGTGGTGGGCGGCGGGACCGTTTTCTCCGGTGAGGGATGTCGCGGGGGAGCCGGTATCGCTCGCGTACTGGTCGTGAGCCGCGTTCTCACCCTGTGTCTCGGCGCCAACCGGGCTCCAGAAAGCGGCCAGGAGCAGAGACGCCAGGGCGAAAACGGCGAGTGAGATCCTCGTCGCGGACCGGACCCGGTGCTCCATCTTCCCCCTCCATCTTCAGGCGTTTCCCGACGAATGCCCATGATGCACCCCGAGGGCGTGTCGTGCAAGGGGGTTTTGGGGCTTGTGCCCGGCTCTACGGGACAGAACGCACTTTTGGAGCGGACTTATCCCCTGCCATGCCCCGGTTCACCTCCCCTGAAAGCGCTCATGCGCTCCCGCCTCCCGCCCGACGCTCCGCGGCCGCCTTCGCCCGCTCGTAGTTTGACCTCAGTATCTCCAGGACCGCCGAGGCGTCCTCGCGGGTCTCTATCGGGTGGCTGATGTATCCCGGGGAGCCCGCCCGGTGCGGGCGTGCCCGTCCCTCGGAGATCAGACGCTCCCGAGCCTCCCGCCCGACCGGCAAATCCGCGATCATGTCGCGGTGGACGTGTCCTATCTCTCGCCTGCCGTAGCGGAATACTGTAGATCCGAACCTGCCCGGCCCCTCGTTCGTCCCCGGCCACCCCAGAACCTCCCGCTTCACCAGTGCCAGAAGGTCTTCTTTCATTTCCTGTCCTCCTCTCGGAATCCTGGTGCCGGTAGATATGATGGACCGGCGATGAGCCATCTACATCGGACGGAAGTACGGTTTTCGACCTGTACCGCGATCTAGGAAGAGTCCGCGGGGCCGAGCCAGACTCCTTCGATCCTGCCCGGAGCCCACCCTTCGGGGGCTTCGGTGGAACGTTGCCAGCCGCCCTCCATCCTGCGCCGGGTCTCCTCCCAGCTTCGCACGCCGCTCGTCGTGTCGTGGGCCTCGACGCAGCAGGCCCCGGCGGCGCAGGCCGCGGTGATCGCTTCTTCGGGGTCCATCCCGAGGAGCATCCCGAACAGGAGGCCGGCGTAGGCCGCGTCGCCCGCTCCCACCGCTCCCCGTACCTCGACCTCGAAGGTGGAGCCCCAGAGTTCCCGATCCGCCCACCGCGAGCCCATCCCGGAGAGCAGCCGCCCGGATCTTGCAAGCCGGGCTTCGGGGGCCGTGCGCAGGTAGAGTCCCCGCCTGCCGCATTTGATGCCGGCCACGGCGGCGCCCATCGCCAGGATGTCTTTGCCGAGCGCCCGGATCTCCTCGGTAGGGGCCGCGGCGAGGGGGGCGGTGTCCGAGAGGGCGATCTTCCTGTATCTCTCGGGGCCGAGCATGACGAGCGCTTCCTCCAGGCTCGGGACGAAGACGTCGACCGCGGGGAGTGCTTCCTCGAGGATGGCTCTCCAGTCCACCCGGCCGGCCTCCGAGGAGAGGTCGGGGAAGCAGGTGTCGAGCGAGGTCGTGGTCCCGGATCTCCGGGCGCGCTCGAAGAGGCGTCCGAGCTCGCCGCGGTCCTCGTAGAAGCGGGGCAGAACCTGCGGGTAGCCGAAATGCAGGATGTCCGCCGGCGGGAGTGGATCGGGAAGGTCGTCCGCGGAGAAGTCGGCGCTCACCCCGGAGTAGTGCAGGAACATCCTGTCCTCGTCCGGGGGGCTCAGGATGAGCGTGTAGGAGGTCTCGCCGGCGGGGGAGACGATGAGCGATTTGGAGAGTCCCTCCCCCGAGGACTCCAGATGCCGGCGCACCAGCTCGCCCAGAGGATCCCTGCCGATGCGGGCGACGAGCGTCACCTCCGCCCCGAGCCGGTGCAGCGAGAGGCCGGTGTTCGAGACCGAGCCGCCGGTCGAGATCCTCATCGGTCCCGCGCCCACCATCGTGCCGGGCACGAAGTCGAAGCGGCCGGACAGCTCGGGGATGAGGTCCAGGCACAGGTGCCCCGCGACGATGACCCGCCCTCTGCGCCCGGCATCCATACCCGCTGATGATAGAGGTTGCCGCCTCCGGGCGGCAACCTCTATCTAACCCTTCACGCCCCCTGCGGTGAGCCCCTGCACCAGGTAGCGCTGCAGCGCCAGAAATCCCGCGACGACCGGGATGCTCACGACGATCGCGGCGGCCATCAGCTGGTTCCAGTAGACGTTGGACTGGCTGGCGTAGTCCCTGAGCCCGATGGCGAGGGTGCGGGTGGCGTTGGTCGTGAGCACCGAGGCGAAGAGAACCTCGCCCCAGGCGGTCATGAACGCGAAGACCGCGACCGCGACGATCCCGGGCAGGCTCACCGGGATGAGGACCCTGAAGAGCGCCCCGAGCGCCGTCGAGCCGTCTACCATCGCCGCCTCTTCGAGCTCGCGCGGGATCGAGTTGAAGTACCCGACGAGCATCCAGATCGAGAGCGGCAGCGAGAAGGTTAGGTAGGTGATGATCAGCCCGACGCGCGAGCCGTAGAGGTGCACCCCGAAGGTCTGGTCGATGTTGACGAAGATGATGAAGAGCGGCAACAGGAACAGGATGCCGGGGAACATCTGGGTCGAGAGGACCGTGAGCCGGAACGGGTCCCTCCCGAAGAACCGGTAGCGGCTTACCGCGTAGGCGGCCAGGATGGCGACGATGACCGAGATCACGGTGGCGCTCACGCACACGATCGCGCTGTTGATGAAGTAGTGCGCGAGCGGGACTGTGCTCCATATCTGGACGTAGGGCTCGAAGGTTATACGCGAGGGGATCCAGTGGAACGCCGACTGCACGTCGCCGAGCGGTTTGATCGAGGAGATCACCACCGTGTAGAGGGGGAAGGCCGTGATCAGGGTGAAGAACGCAAGCCCTATCACCCGCAATACCCTGTAGAACCTTTCTTCACGCATTCTCTTCGCTCCCTACCCTGAGAAGCCTCACGTAGACGACCGAGACGATGAACAGGAAGATCAGCAACAGCGTGGACATGGCCGCACCGAGCCCGAAGTTCAGATCCACGAACGAGTTGACGTAGATGTGCAGCGAGAGGAGGTCGGCTGCGCTGGGGGGTGACTGCCCGAAGAGGATGTAGGGGGTGTTGAAGTCGTTGAAGGTCCACAGGAACAGCACCAGCACCACGACCGTGCTTACGGGGCGGATCTGGGGCAGCGTTATCGAGCGGAACTGCCGCCACCTCGACGCGCCGTCCACCGCCGCGGCTTCGTAGAGATCCTGCGGGATGTTCTGCAGCGCCGCCAGGACAAGCAGAAAAGCGAACGGCCACGACCTCCACAGCGCGGTCATCACCAGACTCCAGAACGCCTTGCCCCCGATGAGCCAGAACGGTGGGTTTTTCAAGATGTGCAAATCGTCCACCAGAAGCGTGTTGATCGAGCCGGTGTTCTGCTGCAGCATGAACTCCCAGGCGATGACCGCGACGTAGATCGGCAGGGTGTAGGGGATGAGAAACAGCGTCCTGAACCATCCCCGTCCCCGGAACTCGCTGTTCACCAAAAGCGCCGCCGCGACCCCGAAGCCCCACGACCCCGCCACCACGAGCACGGTGTAGGCGAGCGTGATCAGGAACGAGTGCACCAGCGCGCTGCCTATGGCCCCGTGGGTGTTTAAGCCTATCCTGAAGTTCTCGAAACCGACGAAGGGTGCCTGGCTCCAGTTTCGGATGTAGAGCGCGGTGAGCTTGAGGAAGCTTATGACCACCCCGAAGACCATCGGGACTATGTGGATCAGAAGCTCGAAGACGACCGCCGGAACGAGCAGCAGGTACGGGAACATCTGCGGCCGGAGCCAGCGGCGCCTCCTCCCGACCGCCGGCCTGGCCCCCGGCTCGCTCTTGCGCTCGCTCATGGTTCTCTCCCTCCTCGGGCTGGCATCTTCCCGCTACGCCCCACCTCCTGCGGCCATCTTCTGGCTGGCCGCCGCAAGCTGAGATTTCACATCGGAGGTGCCGACCCGTCCGGTCGCCGCCTTCCCGAAGAGCGTCTTTACCGCCCCGCCGACCAGCGTCTCCATCTGCCCCTCATCCGGCACCAGCGGCATCGGCGCGGAGTGGTTGGCGTAGACGTCCTGGAACACCCTGAGATTCTCGGTGTGGAAGGCCGGATCGCTTGCTGCCTCCTTGTTCACCGGCAGCGAGCCGAACTGCTGGTTGAGGTAGACCTGCGTCTTCCTGTCCGTCATGAACCTGACGAACTGAAGAGCGCCCTTCCTATTCTGGGTGTTCTTGAAGATGGAGATGTTGATCCCGGCGGTGTGCGACATGATCGGCTTCCCTCCGGGGGGCAGCGGCTTGGGGATGGGCATGTAGGAGGTGCCGTACTGGCTCTCTTTCATCCCGTAGCTCTTGAGGTTGGTCATGATGTTGTTCTGCCAGATGAGCATCGCGGCCTTGCCTTTGGCGAAGTCCGTCGGCGACTGGGTGCCGGTGCCGTACTGGGCATCCTGCGGAGCTACGATCCTGTCTTTGTCTATGAACCCGACGTACTGCGCGACCCCCCTCACCACCCCTGGAGAGTCGAAGGTGGGCTTGTTGCCCTTGAAGAGCGAACCTCCCTGCTGCTGGCCGAGGATGAAGGCCCAGTGCGCGTTCTCGGTGATGCTCGCCCCTTCGAGCGCGAACCCCCACTGTTTCGGCGGCTTGGTGAGCTTCCTGGCGACCGCGACGAACTCGTCCCAGGTCCTCGGCGGGCTCTTTATCCCCGCCTGCTCGAACATGGCCTTGTTGTAGAACAGCCCGTAGGCGAGACCGTACAGCGGTACCGACGGATACGGCTCGTGCATCCCGGAGGTGTGGTACGCGGTCTCTATGAACTTGTCCTTGCCCCCGATGGCACCGAGCGCACCCTGGTCGAACGGGAGGAACGCCCCGGTCTGCTGGAAGGTGGGGGACCAGGTGTTCCCGATGTTGAGCACGTCCGGTCCCTGGCCGCTGGAGATCGCCGTCGTGATCCTGTTGAACAGATCCGGCCACCCTATGACCTGCAGCTTGACTTTGATCCCGGTCTTCTTCCTGAAGTCGCTTATCGCCTTGCTGAGGATCCTGCGGTCGTCCTGCAGGGTGGGTGCCTGGTTGCTCGCCCAGTAGGTGAGGGTCTTGCCGGCCTTGCCGCCCCCACCCCCGCTGCTCCCACCTGAAGACTGCCCGCCGCCGCAACCGGCGAGCCCCACCACCGACGCCCCGGCGAGCGCTCCACCTCCCGCCTTCAGAAACTCCTTGCGCGAGATACCTCTCCCGTTCATCTCTCCTCCTTTCCCTCTAGGTGAATCACATAATAACGCAAATTGAATTATTAAATCAGGGACTGTCGCGGGAGGATATACCTCCGGGGCTCTTTTCAGGTTGTTGTGCGCACCCGCAGGATCGGCGGAGGAGGAGGCGGGCGGTGAGCAGGCGGCGGATGCCTCCTCCGTCGCGGGAGCGTTCCGTGATATCCAGGAGGGTGCGGACGGCCTCGCGGCCGAGGGCGCGGGTATCCTGGAAGACGGTGGAGAGGGGAGGGGTCGTGCTCTCGCCCTCTTCGAGGCCGTCGAAGCCGATGACGGCGACGTCTTCGGGGGTTCGGAGGCCGGCCTCGTGCAGGGCGCGCAGGGCGCCGAAGGCCATCGGGTCGTTGGCGCAGAAGACGGCGTCGGGGTGGTGTGGCAGGAGGGAGCGCATCGCCCGGTAGCCGCCGGAACTGGTGAAGTCCGAGTGGCGGACGAGGTTTTGATCCGGCATGAGGCCCGCGTCGAGCAGGGCGGAGACGTAGCCGCCGTAACGGTCTATGGCGGGGATGACGTTGGCGGGGCCGCAGATCTTGGCTATCCTGCGCCGCCCGTGCTGGAGCAGGTGCGCGACGGCCTGGCGGGCGGCCTCGCGGTTGTTCACGTCGACGAAGCTTATCTCCGGGTGGTGGGGGTGGCGGCCGACGAGGACGAAGGGGAAGTCGTCCTCGCAGAGCCGGGCGACGACGGGATCGTCGACCACGCTCGAGGCTATGACGATCCCGTCGAGGTGTCTGCCCCGGATCACACGCTGATAGAGCCGCTCAATGTTGCGCTGGTCTTCGGTGGTGTCCATGAGCAACATCAGGTTGTGGTCGGCCTCGTTGCACGCCCCGACCGCACCTTCGATCAGGCGGGGGAAGAAGGGATCGGAGAAAACGCTCCCGACCGCCCGCGGGATCAAAAGCCCGAAGATCCTCGTCCGCCTCGAAGCCAGGCTGCGCGCCGCCGCGTTCGGATGGTAGCCGTGCTCCTGGATCACCGCCTGCACCCGCCGCCTCACCTCGTCGCTCACCCGCGCATCGCCGTTCACCACCCGCGAGACCGTCGACCTCGATACTCCGGCCCTGCGCGCTATGTCCTCCAGGTTCATCTCCCCACCTTTCTGGTAGCGCTCCCAGAAAACAACCCCTTAATACCATCGTGGGAGCCGCTCCTTTGTGGGAGCGCTCCCACAAAAGTCATCGACAGTGTAAAGTGTTAGGCTCGAAAGTCAAGAGGAAGGAAGGAGAGTCTTTTGAGGTTTCCGGAAGGGTTTCTGTGGGGTGTTGCGACAGCGGCGTACCAGGTCGAGGGTGCGGTCGAGGAGGATGGGAGGGGGCCTTCTATCTGGGACGTCTTCTCGCACACGCCGGGGAAGGTCTACCGGGGGGACACCGGGGACATCGCCTGCGACCAGTACCACAGGTGGGAGGAAGACGCTGAACTGATGGCGGGCCTCGGCATCGGGGCGTACCGGTTCTCGGTCTCCTGGCCGCGGGTGCAGCCCGATGGCAAGGGGGGTGTCAACCGGAGGGGGCTCGACCACTACCGCAGGCTCGTCGGAGGGCTGCGGGAGCGCGGGATCGTCCCCGCGATCACGCTCTACCACTGGGATCTCCCGCAGGCGCTCGAGGACGAGGGAGGGTGGACCGTGCGGGAGACCTCCGAGCGCTTCGCCGAGTACGCGGCGATCGTCTACGAGGCGCTAAAAGACGAGGTTCCGCTCTGGATCACGCTGAACGAGCCCTGGGTCTCGGCCTGGATGGGCTACGGGTACGGGCGGCACGCGCCGGGGAGGACCAGCGCATCCGACGCCCTCTCCGCGACCCACCACCTCCTGCTCGGCCACGGCCTCGCGCTGGAGAGGATGCGCGACATCGGCACCGGGGAGGACAGCATAGGGATAACCCTTAACCTCTCTCCCGTGCGCCCCTTCTCGAAGGACGGGGCGGATGTCGAGGCGGCGAGGAAGGAGGAAGCCCAGGCCAACCGGCTCTACCTCGATCCGGTGTTCAGGGGGAGCTACCCGGAGGAGGTCTTCGAGCGCTACGGCCAGCGAGTGCCGCCGGGGTACGTGAGGGACGGGGACCTGGAGAAGATCTCCGCTCCGGTAGACTTCCTCGGCGTCAACTACTACTTCGTCAAGACCGTGCGCGCCGGGGAGGACGGCGAGCCCGAGCTGGTGGTCCCGGAGGGCGCCGGGAAGACCGCGATGGGCTGGCCCATCGAGTCCGGAGGACTCACCGAACTCCTCGTCGGGCTCAAGGAGGACTACGGGGACATCCCCGTCTACATAACCGAGAACGGGGCCGCCTTCTACGACTACTCCGACCCGGAAGGCGACGTCGACGACGAAGAAAGGGTGCGCTTTCTGCAGGACCACTTCGCCGCGGCCTGGAAGGCCATCGAGGGCGGGGTCGACCTGAGGGGGTACTTCGTGTGGTCCCTGCTCGACAACTTCGAGTGGGCCGAGGGGTACTCCAGGCGGTTCGGGATCGTCTACGTGGACTATCCCACCCAGCGGCGCATCCCCAAGGCGAGCGCCCGATGGTACTCCGGCGTGATCTCGCGCAACGGCCTCGAGGATCCCGCGTGATAACCGACCTCGGACACCCGGCCTTCGCGGCACAGGACGTAGAGAGGACGCTTGCTTTCTACGCGAAGCTCGGCCTCCGCGAGGCGTTCCGGCTCCACCACGAAGACGGGTCCCTGATGCTCGTCTACCTCCACGTCGCGGGCGACCGGTTCATAGAGGTCTTCCCCGGCGGGCCGGGGCCCGACCCGGGGCGCACCCAGAGCTTCATGCACCTCTGCCTCCTCACCGACGATCTGCGCGCCACCGTGGAGCGGCTGCGGGAGGCGGGGGTTAAGATGGAGCGTGGGGTGGAGCGCGGGCTCGACGGCAACCTGCAGGCCTGGGTGCGCGACCCCGACGGCAACGCCATAGAGCTCATGCAGCTCGAGGAGGAATCCCCGCAGCGAAGGGCGGCCCGGGGAGGTATGATGCCGCGTTAGGATGGGTGGCTGGTACCCGATAAAGCTCGAACCCCACCTCCGCACATACGCCTTCGGCGGGCGCATGTTCTGCGAGCGGCTCGGCCGGGAGGGCCTCCCGGAAGAAGACCTCGCCGAGAGCTGGGAGATAAGCGACTACCGCGACACCACCGGGCGGGTGGTTAACGGTGCCCACGCGGGGCGCACTTTGCACGAGCTTATCGAGGAATTCCCGGATGAGCTCGTCGGGGAGGGCTGGCGCGGGCCGCACTTCCCGCTCCTTCTCAAGTTCCTCGACGCCTCCGGAATGCTTCCCGTCCACCTGCACGCGGACGACGAGACCGCGCGCAGGAAGTACGGCGAGCCGAACGGCAAGACCGAGGCGTGGCACATCCTGTGGTCGGAGCCGGGGGCGAGCGTGCTCGCCGGGGTAAGGGAGGGCTTCTCGCGCGAGGAGCTCGCGGACGCCCTGTGGAGAGGGGACTACGACGCGGTGATGCTCCGCCACGGGGTGCGGCCGGGCGACACCGTCTACGTCCCCGGCGGGGTGCTGCACTCCTTCGGGCCCGGCATGCTCGTCTACGAGGTGCAGCAGACCTCCGACCTCGGGCAGTTCGCGAGCCCTTACGACCTCTACGGCAACCCGCTGGACGAGAAGACCCGCCGCCGCAACATCGAGGAGGTGCTGGACGAGCTGCGGACGGACGTCCGTCCGCGTCCGAACCCGGGGCTCACCGTCCGGGAGGGAGGGAACACCCGCACCTTCTGCTGCGCCGGGCCGCACTTCGCGCTGGAGAGGTGGGAGCTCGCGGAGGAGTGGACCGAGCCCGCACATCCGCAGAGGTTCGTCGCGCTCACGGTCGTCGGGGAAGGGGCGGTGCGCATCGAGTACGAGGGCGGGACGGAGCTCCTGGGAAGGGCTACCTCCTGCATCCTTCCGGCCGCCCTCGGCGCGGCGCACCTCGTGCCGGAGGGGCGGACGGTCGTGCTCGCCTCGTACGTGCCGGACCTCGAGCGGGACGTGGCCGGGCCGCTGCGGGAGGCGGGGTGCCCTGAGGGGCAGATCTCGGCCCTCGGGGAGGTGGTGTTCTGAGGGGAGGTTCACTCTGGGACGCGTAGTCGCGCTGGGCGAGGTGGTCGCGGACGTCTACCGGGGGGAGTCCTCATCACCGGTCGAGCTCCCATTCGTCGCCCGACCCGGCGGGGCCCCGGCGAACGTGGCCGTCGCCGCATCCAGGCTCGGTTGCCCGGCCGCTTTCGTGGGCGGCGTCGGGAAGGACCTCTTCGGGGACTTCATCCTGCGGGCGCTCGAGGCTGAAGGGGTGGACGTCTCGGGGGTGGTGCGGCAGGAGCCGCCTGTACGGACCTCGCTCGCGTTCGTCGAGATCTTCGAGGACGGAGACAGGGAGTTCACCTTCTACCGCACCGCCCCCGCCGCCGACGAGCTGCTGCGGGAGGAGGACGTCCCGCGGGATCTCGTCTCGGGAGCCTCGTTCGTCAACTTCGGGAGCATCCCCCTGATCGAAGAACCCGTGCGCTCGGCTACCTTCCATGCGGCCCGCCTGGCCGGCGAGGCCGGTGTGCCGGTGGCCTTCGACGTGAACTTCCGGGCCCATCTGTGGCGCGACCCGGAGGTTGCGCGCCGGACGGTGTGGGAGATGGCGGGCCTGGCCTCGATCGTGAAGCTGAGCGGGGACGAGCTGCGACCGCTGCTCGGCACCTCGGACTGCGAGGAGGCCGCCGCGATCCTCCTCGGGCGCGGGGTCCGGATGGTCCTCGTCAGCCTCGGCGGGGAGGGAGCATTCTACGCCACCCCGGCTTTCCGGGGGCGGGTCCCCGCGTTCCCGGTCGAGGTGGTGGACGCGACCGGGGCGGGGGACGCCTTCCTCGCGGCCGTGCTCGTGCACCTCGCGGAGGACGGGGTGAGCCTCTCGGAGGAGGGGTCGGTGCGCGAGGCGGTGCGGCGGGGAGCGGCGGCGGGCGCGCTCGCCTGCACGGGCTACGGGGCGATGGGGACGCTCCCGACCCGCGAGGAACTGGAGCGGTTTTTGTCCTCGGGGCCCGCTAGCGTCTCACCCGGCTGACCCCGACCGGGACGTCCACCAGATTGGCGAGCCGGTTCGCCAGCGGTTCGAGTGAGGGTAGCTCTGTCGGGGCGTGTCCGGCGTCTATCGCCGCGAGGCCTGAAGAATCGGCGAGCAGCGCGTCGTGGTAGTCGAGGTCGCCGGTGACGTAGGCCTGCGCGTCCGAGGCTGCAACCTCGTGGATGAACGTTCCCCCGGAGCCGCCGAGGACCGCGACGCGTTCGATCTTCTCCCCGGGGTCCACCAAAAGCCGGGCCGAAAATCCCAGAGAGGTCGAGACGTGCTCCGCGAGCTCCGGGGCGGACATCGGGCGCGGGAGGCGTCCGATCCTGCCGTAACCGCACCCCGGCGGGTGGCCTTCGATCGGGTAGAGGTCGAGCGCGGGTTCCTCGTAGGGGTGGGCGGCTCGCGCCTCGGAGGCGGCGCGGGCGGCCAGGTGCGCCGGGACTACGGTCTCGAGCCTCACCTCGGAGACCGCCTCGAGCCGTCCGGCCTCGCCCGCGTAGGGGCTGGTGTCCTCCCCACCCAGGAAGGTCCCGGTGCCGGCGGTGCGGAAGGTGCAGCGGGTGTAGCCGCCGATCACGCCGGCCCCGGCCCGCGCGAGCGCCTCCGCGACCTCCTCCACGGCCTCCTCCGGGACGAAGACGACCAGCTTGTTCATGCGACCGCGCGGCGAGAGGACCTCGAGCGGCTCTTCGAGCCCCAGTGCCCGTGCGAGCGCGACGGAGACCCCGTCCGGGGCCGCGTCGTAGTTGGTGTGCGCGGCGTAGACGGCGATCCCGGAGCGGACGGCGCGTGAGATGAGGCTCCCGGGATAGCGGGAGGTGTCCACCCGGTCCAGGCCGCCGAAGATCAGGGGGTGGTGGAAGAGCAGGAAGTCCGCGCCGCTCTCCTCCGCCTCGTCGAAGACCTCGGGGAGCGGGGTGAGCGCGACCAGGACCCGCTCGACCTCTTCTTCCGGGCTCCCGACCTGGAGCCCCGGGTTGTCCCACTCCTCGGCGAGCGCCGTGGGGGCTATCTCCTCCATGGCCCGTGCGATATCTCTTACAAGCGTCACCATCTCCTCCCCTGTAGAATTCGCTCCCATGAGGGCTTCAAGGATAGCGGAGATCCTCTCCGCCGCGACCCGGCTGCCGCTGCTGGCGGTGCCGCTCTTCTTCGTCGTCGGCTTCTACGCCGCCGGGTGGGAGGGTGTGGCGTGGGCCGTCGTCTGCGTGCTCCTGACGAGCGGGCTCTCGCTCGCGTACCTGCGGCATCTGGTGCGGACGGGTAAAGTGGAGGACCCGGGCAGGATCCTCAAGGCCGAGCGGGTGCGGCCTCTGTGGGTGGTGGCGGGTTTCCACGCCGGGGCCTGGGCGCTGGTGAGCGCGCTCGGCGGACCCGCGGAGCTTCGGGCCGTGCTGCTCTCCTACGCGCTCTCGACGGTGGCCTTCGCCCTGATCACGCCGCTCGCCAAGCTCTCGCTGCACGCGGCGGGTGCGGCCGGGGTCCTGGTGTGCCTGGTGCGGGTCTTCGGTCCGGTGGGCGGCGTGTTCATCCCGCTTTTCCTGGCTATCTGCTGGTCCCGCGCCGCGCTCGGGCGTCACACCGCCGCCGAGCTCGCGCTCGGGACGCTGGTCGGCGGGATCGGCACCTGGGTCGCCTTCGCGCACATGGTGGCCTGATCCCTCGAGCTCGCCGGGGTACAATCGATTCCGGTCCTGCATCTTCATCGGGGGTGTCTCTACGTCTTGGTGAACCTCTACGCTTTGGGGGCGGCTTTCATCGGCACCGGTGTCGAGATGGTCGAGGCGCTCACGATCGTGCTCGCCGTCGGCGCGGTGCGCGGCTGGCGGGGCGCGCTGCTCGGCGCGCTCTCCGCGGCGCTGGTGCTCGCGGCGCTCGTGGCGGGTGTGGGCGCGCCGCTCGCCTCCGCGATGGGCCTCTTCTGGGTCCAGATCCCCGTCGGGATCTTCCTGCTCCTCTTCGGCGCGCGCTGGCTCAGGAAGGCGATCCTGCGCTACGGCGGACTAAAGACCCTCCACGACGAGGCGGAGAGCTACGAGGAGGAACGCGGCCGTCTCGAGGGGGCGGGCGAGGGAGGGAACCTGGCGGGCGTGGACCGTCTGGCCTTCGCTACCGCCTTCGGCGGCACCTTCCTGGAGGGACTCGAGGCCGTATTCATCGTCATCGCCTTCGGTCTCGGCTCGGGGGCGATGTCCTCGAGCGTCCTCGGCGCGGCGCTCGCGGTGGGGGCGGTGGTGCTGGCCGGGGTGCTTCTGCGCCGGCCGCTCACCAGGGTCCCGGAGAACACGCTCAAGTTCGTCGTCGGGGTGATGCTCACCAGCTTCGGGACGTTCTGGGTGGGCGAGGGGCTCGGGGTGGCGTGGCCGCAGGGCGACCTGTCGATCGTCTACCTGGCGGCGAGCCTCCTGGTGTTCTCGTGGGTCGAGGTCCGGCGCATGAGGCGTCTTCCGGTCCTGCGCGGGAAGAGGGTGCGGTGATGGCTTTGCTGCGGGAGCTCGTCGGGCTCGTGGCCGACGACGGGCGTCTGGTCTGGACGGTGGTCCTCGCGCTCGTGGTGAGCGCGGTGCTCGGCCGGCTCGGGCTGGGAGCTGTGGCGACGGTGGTGCTCTGGGGCGGCGTCCTCTTCGCGCTCGTGCTCTCGGTCGAGCACCAGATCAGGCTTCGCAAGAAGGACCGCTGGGACTGTCCGGATCCCCACGGTAGATGGCGCGGTACCAGATCGTAGAGAGCGTGTCCACGAGCTCTTCTTCCGATGGGGCCACCCGGGAACCGAGCGTGCTCGCGTAGAAGCACCGCTCGTTCATCCACACCAGGGCCCGCGCCAGCTCTTCTGCCTCCGGGGGACCTTCCGGAGCGAGACCCCGGCGCCTCATCCGGAGGATCTTGCGCCGCAGCCCCTCGACGAAGCGCCCGATGCCCTCCTCGTAGAGCGCCCGGGAGTTCGGCTCGGTGGCCCACGTCTGCGCCGCCGCCCGGAGCACGTGCCCCCACTCGCGCCACAGCCGGGCCGTGGCCTCTATCCGCATCCTGATGTCCTCCAGCGGATCGAGCCCTTCCTCGGGCTCCGCATCCGCCGCCTCGTACATCTCCTCCCTCACCAGCGCCGCGAGCCGCGCCAGCGCCGCCTCCTTCGACTCGAAGTAGAAGTAGAACGTCGGGCGGGAGATGCCCGCGCCCCGCGCCAGCTCCCCTACCTCGATCCTCTCGAGCGGCTTTTCCGCCAGAAGCCTCTCCAGCGTGCCGAGCAGCGCCTCCTCCCGCAGGTCTCCCTTGTACGGTCTCCTGCGGCGTACGCCCGCGCTCCTGGTGCGTGATCGTCCCACCATCCCGCGCGATTCTAGCAGAGTACACGGACGAAGAACGCGTGTCGTCAAAAACAAACATCCGTTGATAAACTCTTTTGTGGTTGCTAACCTCTGGTGGGAGAGGCACTTTCGGGGAGAGGAGGCGTTATGGATGACAGGCCCTGGCTCAGGCTGTACCGGGGGCACCTTCCAGAGCGGTTCGAGGTGCCGGACGTCTCGCTCTGGCAGCTCTTCGAGGATGCCGTGGACGAGCATGGCGGGAGGGTTGCGCTCGTGCTCGGGGAGCGCAGGATCACTTTCCGCGAGCTCCGTGGGATGGCCGAGAGGCTCGCCGAGGCGCTGTACGGGCTGGGGGTGAGAAAGGGGGATCGCGTCGGGCTGATGCTTCCAAACGTGCCGCAGTACGTCGCCGGGTTCTTTGCGGCGATGCGGCTCGGGGCGGTGGTCACCCAGCTCAACCCGATGTACGTGGAGCGGGAGCTCGAGCACATACTGAAGGACTCCGGGGCCAGGGTCGCCATCGTCTACGACGGGGCTTACGAGAGGGTGCGGGCGGTGCGCGGGAAGGTGCCGCTCGAGACCGTGATCGTCGCGTCGCTGCAGGGTGGGCGTCCCGGTCTTGAGCGGGGGGATGTGTATCTGGACGAGCTGCTGGAGGAGAATGCGGGAGCGGCGCCGGAGGTGGAGATGGACCCGGTGGAGGACCTCGCCGCGTTGCAGTACACCGGCGGGACCACGGGGCGTTCGAAGGGGGCGATGCTCACCCACCGCAACCTCGTCGCCAACGTCTTGCAGAACCTGACCATAGCGACCGTCGAACCCGGGGAGTACGTCGGGGAGAAGGCCGTCGCCGCGCTGCCCTACTTCCACGTCTACGGGCTCACGTGCGTCATGCTCTTCGGTATCAAGGCCGGGACCGAGCAGCTGCTCGTGCCCCGCTTCGAGGCGCAGGCGGTGGTGGAGCTCGTGCGGCGCGAGCGGCCGGCGCTCTTCCCCGGCGTGCCGACGATGTTCTCCGCGCTCATCGCGAGCGGTGAGGATCTGCGGGGGAGCGGCTTCGGAGGGATACGCTTCTACAACTCCGGCGGGGCGCCGCTCCCGGTCGGCCTCAAGCACGCCTTCCAGGAGAGGGTCGGGGTGCCGCTGCTCGAAGGGTACGGGCTCTCCGAGGCCTCCCCGACGACCCACGTCAACCCGCGTTTTCTCGGTGAGGGGAGGGACGGGTCCATCGGCATCCCGCTACCCGCGACCGACGCCAGGATAGTGGACCTCGAGAGCGGGGAGAGGGAGCTTGCTCCCGGCGAGGAGGGAGAGCTCGTCGTCAGGGGGCCCCAGGTGATGAAGGGCTACTGGAACATGCCCGAGGAGACCGGGCGGGTGCTGCGCGACGGCTGGCTGTATACCGGGGACGTCGCCCGGATGGACGAGGACGGCTACTTCTACATCGTCGACCGCAAGAAAGACCTCATCGTCGCCTCGGGCTACAACGTCTACCCGCGGGAGGTCGAGGAGGTGCTCTACGAGTGCCCCGGGGTCTCCGAGGCGGTCGTGGTCGGCGTGCCGGACCCCTACCGCGGGGAGACGGTCAAGGCCTTCGTCGTGAGGGAGGGGGGAAGTGACCTGAGCGAGGAAGAGGTGATCGAATTCTGCCGCGCCCGGCTCGCCGCGTACAAGGTGCCGAAGGGCGTCGAGTTCCGGGAGGAGCTGCCCAAGAGCACGGTCGGGAAGATCCTGCGGCGGGTTCTGGCCGGAGAGGAACGTGAGGCCGCCTCCCGCTAGGGGAAGGGGGACATTGTCTGGGTCCAGCAAGCTGCGGCAGGCGGAGATAGAGCACATCCGCCGCATCGTGCGCGGCGAGACCCGGGGAAGGTGCGGCGGAGGCGCCCCCGCAGAAGCCCCTCGCGGACCCCGCACCGCTCGGGCTCGCCGCATTCTCCCTCATCGGCTTTCTCGTCGCGATCACCAACGCCGGGTGGTTCAATCAGCTGTTGGCCTTCGTGCAGCTCGCGCTGATCTTCAGTGGGATCATCCAGGTTCTGGTGGCCATGTGGGAGTTCCGCAACAACAACACCTTCGGGGTGGTGGGCTTCGGCTCTAAGGGTGCTTCTGGTTCGCCTTCGGGCTGCTCTTCCTGCTCGCCCCGCAACCAGGGATCACGCGGGCCAGCGAGGGCGCGTTGCTCGGGTTTACCCTTCTGGGGTGGACGATCTTCACCGTTTACGTGTGGGTAGTGGAGAGGGCTTCTCTTTCGGTTCCGTGTGAGGAGGCGGCGAAAGAGAGTTAGTATTTGCCGGAAACAAGATTGACCGGAGGTTTTCTTTGCGCAGGTGGCAGGTGAGAGAGCTGGGCGAACCGACGGAGGCGATGGAGCTCGTCGAGGAGGCTCCGCCCGAACCCGGTGCGGGGGAAGTCGTGATCGAGGTACGGGCCGCCGCACTCAACTTCTTCGACTTCCTGCTGTGCCGCGGGGAGTACCAGGAGAAGCCGCCTCTGCCCTTCACGCCCGGCGGAGAGGTCGCCGGGGTCGTCGTGGAGGCGGGCGAGGGGGCCGGCTTCGAGCCCGGAGAGCGGGTGGTGGCGCTGCCGGGCGTGCCGCGCGGCGGGTTCGCCGAGCGGGTCGTGGTGTCGGCTGAGAAGGTCTTTCCGGTCCCCGGGGAGGTTCTCTTCGAGAAGGCCGCGGCCATCCCCATAACCTACGGGACGGCGCACTTCGCCCTGCACCGTCGGGCGGGCGTCCGGGAGGGGGAGACGGTGCTGGTGCACGCCGGGGCCGGCGGGGTCGGGTCTGCGGCGATACAGCTCGCGAAGGCCGCCGGCGCCCGGGTCGTGGCCACAGCGGGCGGGGAGGAGAAGACCGGCCTCTGCCGCCGGCTGGGGGCGGAGGTGGCGATCGACTACCGCGAGGAGGATTTCGTCGCGGCGGTGAAGGAGGCCACCGGAGGCCGCGGGGCGGACGTCGTGATCGACCCGGTGGGCGGGGAGGTGTTCGACCGCTCGCGCCGGTGCGTGGCCTTCGAGGGGAGGATCGTGGTCGTCGGGTTCGCTTCCGGCGGGATACCCGAGATCCCGGCGAACCACCTGCTGCTGAAGAACTACTCGGTCCTCGGGCTGTACTGGGGGCTCTACGGCCGGGTCATGCCGGGGCTGGTGGCCGAGGTCGGCGCGGAGATCTTCCGCCTGCTTGAGAAGGGTGACGTAGACCCCCTTCTGTACCGGAACGAGACCGTGCCGTTCGAGGAGATCCCCCGGGCGCTCGAAGATCTCGCCGGCCGGCGCACCTGGGGGAAGCTCGTCGCCGGGCTCTCCGGTTGAGCGGTATGCGCTTTGGGGGTATAGAAGGTCTTATGGTGGCAGGTCGCGGAATAATCTGCTGGACGATGCGGGGGATGGGCCCTCATGTCCACTGAGGGCCCGCTCATCGGGTGCGCCGAGGCACACCCGAACATCGCGCTCGTCAAGTACTGGGGCAAGCGCGACGAGAAGCTCAACCTGCCGGCGGTGGGTTCGATCTCCGTGACCCTCGACGCGCTCACGACGCGCACGCGGGTCACCTTCGACCCCGCTCTGAGGAGGGACGAGCTGAGGCTCGGGGACGGCGAGGCCGGCGCCGCGCGCGTGAGCGTTTGTCTCGATCTTCTGCGGGAGAAGGCCGGGGTGGGCTGGTACGCCCGGGTCGAGTCGGAGAACGACTTCCCCACCGGGGCCGGGCTCGCCTCCTCCGCCTCCGGGTTCGCCGCGCTCGTCCGGGCCGCCGACGCGGCGCTCGGGCTGGGTCTCGACGAGCGCGAGCTCTCGGGGATAGCCCGACGGGGTTCGGGGTCAGCCGCTCGTTCGATCTTCGGGGGTTATGTGGAGTGGCCCCGGGGGGAGCGACCCGACGGGAGCGACTCGGTCGCCCATCAGCTCCTTCCTCCCGGCGGGTGGCCGCTTGCGGTGCTCGTCGCGATCACCACCCGCCGGAGCAAGCCGAAAGGTTCCTCGGAGGGCATGAAGCACACCGCGCGCACCTCACCCTACTGGGAGGCCTGGGTGGAGGGGCAGGAGGAAGACCTCGCCGCGGCGCGCGGGGCGATATTGCGGCGGGACTTCCAGGCCCTCGCGGAGGTCTCCGAACGCTCCTGCCTGAAGATGCACGCGCTCATGATGGCATCCTCCCCCGGGTTGCTATACTGGAACGGTGCCACCGTCGAAGCCATCCACGCCATACGCGGCCTGCGTCATGAAGGGATCCCCGTCTTCTTCACCGTCGATGCCGGGCCGCAGGTCAAAGCCATCTGTCTCCCCAGCTTCGCGGATGAGGTCGAGCGGGCCCTGCGCGGCGTCGGGGGTGTGCTCGAGGTGATCCGGAGCGGGATCGGGGATGGCGCCAGGGTCACGCATGCCATGCCGGTGGTGGGAGATTGAGGGTACGCGCCGAGGCGCCCGGCAAACTCTTTCTGCTCGGAGAGTACGCGGTGCTCGAGGGGGCTCCGGCGCTGATGCTCGCGGTCGACGCCCGGGCTTCGGCGGTCGTCGAGCCCGCCGCGACACCGGGCTGGGAGCTGGTCGCGCCGGATGTCCTGCAGAAGAGCGTGGCTTTTCGCTTCGATGAGGCGGGGCTGCCGGTCTGGCCCGAGGAAGACCTGGCCCGGCGCCTCTCGCTCGTGGATCAGGTACTCAAGGGTCTGGCGGCCCGGGGTTTGCTCCCCGGGAGCGAGGAGCTAAGGGTCACCCTCGACACCTCGGACTTCTTCGCGGTGCGCGACGGCAAGAGGCGCAAGCTGGGGCTGGGCTCCAGCGCGGCCCTGACGGTGGCGCTCTCCTCTGCCCTGACGGCGGCCGCCGGGAGGGAAGACCGGGTTGGAAACCGGCGGGGATGGCTGGAGGAGCTGCTGCACATCCACCGTGCGCTGCAGGACGGTCGTGGGAGCGGGGCGGATCTCGCGGCCGCCATCTACGGTGGGTGTCTGCGCTACCGCCTGGACGAGGACGGGCCTGGCGTGGAGGACTGCGGCTGGCCGGAGGGCCTGTACAGGCTCTTCGTTTGGACCGGGACGCCTTCATCCACGGGGGAGTATCTGGCCCGTCTCGACGCCTGGCGGCAGCGGAACCCCGGTGAGTACGACAGGAGGCTCGGCGAGCTGCGGGCGCTCGCCGAGGAGGGGATCGATGCCGTCGGCAGGGGTGGGGTGGAAGAGACGCTGGGGGCTTTCGCGGCATACGCGCGCGCCCTGCACGAGCTTGGCGCGGCCACTAAAATCCCTATCTATTCCACCGAGCACCGCAGGATCTCGGGGCTTGTCGAGGGTGCCGGCGGGGTTTACAAGCCCTGTGGAGCCGGAGGGGGGGATTTCGGCGTGGCTCTGTTCGACGAGGTCGGACGTCTGGAGGTTGCGCGGGTGAAGCTAGAGCGGGCCGGCTTCCTCTGCCCCCCGCTCGCGCCGGATGGTGATGGGCTCAGGCTCGAGATGATCGGGGAGGAAAGATGAGCGAGCGAGCACGTTTTCCCGAGTTCTACAAGCTCTCCATATCCGACCGGCTGCGGCTCCTGCGGGAGCGCGGTTGGATCGGGGAGGAGGACTACGAGGCTCTTTTGAGCGGGGAGCACACCCTCAAACCGCACAAGGCGGACAAGATGATCGAGAACGTCATCGGGGTGATGGGGCTCCCGGTGGGGCTGGGACTGAACTTCCTGATCAACGGCCGCGAGTACGTGGTGCCGCTGGTCGTCGAAGAGCCCTCGATCGTCGCCGCGCTCTCCTCGGCGGCGAAGATGGCGCGCACCTCCGGTGGTTTCACCGCGGAGTCCACCGAGCCTATTCTGATCGGTCAGGTGCAGGTGGTGGACATCCCGAACGTCGCCCGGGCGAAGTCCCAGCTGCTCTCGCGCAAGCGTGAGGTTATGGACCTCGCCGACAGCCTGCACCCGCAGATGGTGGCACGGGGCGGCGGGTGCCGTGACATGGAGGTGCACCAGCACCGGCTGCCGGACGGTCGGGACATGCTGGTCGTGCACCTGCTGGTGGACACCCGCGACGCAATGGGGGCGAACCTGGTCAACACGATGTGCGAGGGGGTGGCCGGGCTCGTCGAGTCGATAACAGGCGGTAGGGTCTTCCTGCGCATCCTCTCGAACCTCACCGACCGCTCGATGGTCCGGGCGCGCTGCGAGATACCGGCCGAGCAGCTCACCGGCAGGGGCTTCCGCGGCGAGGACGTGCGCGACGCGATCATCCTGGCCAACGACTTCGCGAGCGTGGACCCCTACCGGGCGGCGACCCACAACAAGGGCATAATGAACGGGATAGACGCGGTGGCGATCGCCACCGGCAACGACTGGCGGGCGATAGAGGCCGCGGCCCACGCCTACGCGGCGCGCAGTGGGCGCTACAGCTCGCTCACCCGCTGGTACAAGGGAGAGGGCGGTGAGCTCGTCGGGGAGATCGAGATCCCGCTGAAGGTGGGCACGGTCGGAGGGCCGCTGCAGTCCAACCCGACCGTCGGGATAAACCACCGGCTGCTCGGGATCGGCGGCGCGCGGGAGCTGGCCGAGGTGATGGGCGCGGTGGGGCTGGCGCAGAACTTCTCGGCGCTCCGGGCGCTCGGGACCGAGGGCATCCAGCGGGGTCACATGACGCTGCACGCCAGGAGCGTGGCGATGGCCGCCGGGGCGACGCCCGAGATCTTCGACGAGGTCGTAGAGCGTCTGATCGACTCCGGCGAGATCAAGGTGTGGAAGGCGGAGGAGATAATCTCGAGCCTGGGCGGCACCCCAGGCGGCGCGAAATCCGAGGAGGAACCCGACCCGCGCCTCTCGGGACACGGGAAGGTGATCCTGCTCGGCGAGCAGGCGGTGGTCTACGGCAGCCACGCGATCGCGGCCCCGATCCCGCTCGCCGTCCGGGCCCGCGTGCGCGAGACCTCCTCCGACGGTGTGGACCTGCTGATCCCGCGCTGGGGCGTCGAGTACCACATGCGTCCGGGCCGGCGGCCGCACGACCGCCAGGAGGACACCTTCGAGCACACGCTGGAGGTGGTGCTGGGGCACCTCGGGCTCACCGGACGACCGATGCGCATCGAGGTCTTCCCGACGATCCCGCGGGCGATGGGCCTCGGCGGGTCGGCGGCGATGGCGGTCGCGATCATCCGGGCACTCGACCACCGGTTCTCGCTCGGCCTCTCAGACGAACGGATAAACGAGCTGGCCTTCGAGTGCGAGAAGGTGGCCCACGGCACACCCTCCGGAATAGACAACACGCTCGCCACCTACGGAGAGTTCCTCCTCTACCGGCGCGGACGCGAGGGCGAGCCGCCGCTGATGCAGAAGGTCGAGGTGCCGAGGCCCCTGCCGCTGGTCATAGGCCTCACCGGCAAGGAGAGCCTCACCGCCAGGACCGTCGGTAGGGTGCGCGAGGCCTGGCAGAGAAACCGTACCCTCTACGAGAGCATCTTCGCCGAGATAGACCGCCTGGCGCTCGACGGCCTGGAGGCCCTCCGAACCTACGACCTGGAGCGCCTCGGTGAGCTGATGAACGTCTGCCACGGCTATCTCAACGCCCTGCAGGTCTCGAGCTGGGAGATGGAGGAGCTCGTCCAGATCGCCCGCTCCAACGGGGCACTCGGCGCCAAACTCACCGGCGGAGGTGGCTCGGTCATAGCCCTCTGTCCCGAGGACTCCGACCGGGTGGTGGGTGCCTTCCGGGACGCCGGATACCAGAGCCTCGAGGTCTCGGTGGGCTAGCGAACTTCATACCCGTACCGGATTTCTCGAGCCCCGGCGCCCCGCCGGGGCTTTCTTCGTACCTGCAGGACCGAGATCACATCCCCCCGCCATCAGCTTGTCTCCAAATTATGTTTCCTGTATCTTGTCTCCCCGTGAAGGTATTGGGAATCATTTGCAATAAAAGGTCGATGAGGGATCCGGGGTGCGTGTTCTGAGGTCGTGGGCGGCGCTGTTCGGCGGGCTGGTGGTACTGGGCGCGATTCTTCTCGTGTGCCTGCTGGCGAGCGTACGCTTCGGAGCGGCGGGGATCAGGACGGGCGAGGTAGTCTCCGCCTTAGTCGGCCGGGATGCTGGCTCGCGGGCGGAGATCATCGTGCGCACGCTGCGGGTGCCGCGGGCGCTCGCCGGAGCGCTCGTGGGGTCTTCGCTGGCGGTGGCCGGCGCGATAATGCAGGGCATCACGCGCAACCCGCTGGCCGATCCGGGCATCCTCGGCATCGAGGCCGGGGCGGGGCTGGCGGTGGTCGGCGGAGTGTTCGTGTTTGGGATCTCTTCCCTTTACGGGTATGCGCTCCTTGCGTTCGCGGGGGGTGGGCTCGCTGCGGCCGTCGTCTATGGGCTGGGATCTCTGGGAAGGGGTGGGATGACGCCGGTGAGGCTCACGCTCGCCGGTGCGTCGATCGCCGCGCTCTTCGGCTCGCTCACCACGGCCATACTCGTCGTGGATCGCAGGACGCTTGACGAGATCCGGTTCTGGCTTGCCGGCTCGATCGCGGGAAGGGATACCGGGTTGCTGCTCTGGGCGCTGCCTTATGTCTGTACGGGCCTGGTGGTCGCGTTTGGCCTCTCGCGTCAGATCACGGCGCTCTCGCTCGGGGAGGAGGTGGCGGCCGGGCTCGGGCAGCGTACGGGACGGGTGAGGCTGCTCGCTGCGCTGGCTGCGGTGTTGCTCGCCGGGAGCGCGGTCTCTGTCGCCGGGCCGGTAGGCTTCATCGGGCTCGTCGTGCCCCACGTGGTGCGCGCTTTCGTCGGGGTGGACTACCGCTGGGTGCTGCCTTATTCGGCGCTCGCGGGGGCTGCGCTGCTCATCTTGGCGGACATCGCGGCGCGGCTGGTGTTGCGTCCATTGGAGCTCCCCGTCGGGGTGATGACTGCGCTGGTGGGGGCCCCGTTCTTCGTGTATCTGGCGCGTCGGAGGGTCAAAGGGTGAGGCAGAGCCGGGTTCTACGAGCGGGTCGCCTCTCGCTGCGGCTGGATGTGCGGACCGTGACGGTCGCGGTGGTTCTCGGGTTGGTCGGCCTCGCTGGCATCGTGCTGGAGGTAGGGGTGGGAGAGTACCCGATCTCCTCTTCCGGGGTGATCAGAACCCTCCTCGGGCTCCCCGTCGGGGGGAAGGACTATTCCTTCATCGTGGAGGTTCTGAGGCTCCCGCGGGCCCTCGTCGCCTTCGCCGTGGGTGTGGGGCTCGGGCTCTCCGGAGCCATCCTGCAGGGCGTCACGCGCAACCCGCTCGCCGCCCCCGAGATAGTCGGGATCGATGCGGGGGCGGGGCTCGCGGCTGTCACCCTGCTCATCGCGGTCCCCTCCGCTCCGGCCTCCCTCGTTCCTCCCGCCGCCTTCGTGGGGGCCGTGGTGGTGGCCGGGACGCTCTACGTCCTCGCCCGGAGAGGAGGGAGCTCCCCCGTGCGGATCGTCCTCATCGGGGTCGGGGTGAGCGCTGTCGCGAACGCGCTCACCACCATCATGATCACCTACGGGCAGGTGGAGCAGGCGAGCGAGGCTCTCGTCTGGCTGACCGGGAGTGTCTATGGCCGTTCCTGGGAAGATCTTTGGACGCTTCTGCCCTGGCTCGTCGTCTTCGGTTCGCTGGCGCTCTCCGGCGTGCGGCCGCTGAACGTACTCGCGCTCGGGGATGAGGCGGCCGCCGCCCTCGGGGTGAGGGTGGAGCGCGAGCGCGGGCTGCTCCTGCTGTACAGCGTGGCACTCTCGGCCGCCGTCGTCGCCACCGCCGGGACCGTAGGGTTCGTCGGGCTCATGGCGCCGCACATCGCCCGGCGGCTCGTAGGGCCTTCCCAGGGGGGTGTGCTGCCGGTCGCGGCGGTCGCGGGCGGGGTGCTCGTCGTGTTCGCCGATTTCGTCGGAAGGGTGGTATTCGCCCCGCTCGAGCTGCCGTGTGGCATCGTCACCGCGGCCGTTGGAGCGCCGTTTTTCATCTATCTGCTCTATGGGAGCAGGGATATTAAGCCGCAGCAAGGAGGTCCTGCTTGAGATATCTCGAGAGGCTCGCCGGGAAGGCGGGGCGGGTAACGAAGCCCGCGAAGCTCGTAGCCGAGCGGCTCACCCTCGGCTACGAAGGTGGGAACGTGGTCGAAGACCTCGACCTCGAGGTTCCGGCCGGTTTGATCACCTCGATCATCGGGCCCAACGGGTGCGGGAAGTCCACGCTGCTCCGGGCCCTGGCCCGGCTGATGAGGCCTCGCGGCGGCAGCGTCCTCCTGGACGGCAGGGAGATTCACACCCTCCCGACCCGCGATGTGGCTCGCCAGCTCGGCGTCCTGCCGCAGGCGCCTCAGGTCCCAGAGGGGTTAACCGTGCGTGAACTCGCCGCGCAGGGTCGCTACCCGCACCAGAGCTGGCTCTCCCAGTGGTCGGCCTCCGACGAGCGGGCGGTCGAGGAGGCGTTGCGGAGGACGGGGATGCTCCATCTCGCCGACAGGCCGCTCGATACCCTCTCCGGGGGCCAGCGCCAGCGCGCCTGGATTTCGATGGCCCTCGCCCAGGAGACCGGGACCCTGCTTCTGGACGAGCCCACCACCTTCCTGGATATGGCGCACCAGATCGAGGTTCTGCAGCTGCTTCAGGAGCTCAACGCGAGGGAAGGGCACACCATCGTCATGGTGTTGCACGATCTCAACAGTGCCGTCTGGTACGCCCACCACATGGTCGTGCTCTGGAGGGAAGGGCTCTATGCGGCGGGTCCTCCGAAAGAGGTAATGACTCCCGGGCTCCTCCGTGACGTCTTCGGCGTGGAGGGAGTGATGCTGACGGAGCCCAGGAGCGGACTGCCACTGTGTGTCCCGTACGGTCTCGCGAAAGGGGCGGGAGGGTGACCGGCTCACCGCTGACCGAGACCCTCGGGCTCATCGAGCCCTCGCGGTACCGCTTCGGGATGCGCCTGGCAGATGGGACCGCGGGCCTTCTCCCCGCCCACGAGCTCATCCACGACCGGGAGCTGCTGGCGCGACAGCTCGAGGGTGCGATGGGGCGGTGGAACCTCAACCGTCGCGAGGCTGCAACCTTCATGGCCGGTTCCTACGCCTGGAGCGTTGGGGGCCCGGCCGCGGCCGCCTACGTACTGGCGCGCAGGGCTCCCGACGTCTCGCCGCAGAACGTCTTGATCGGGATGGAAGACGGTGGGATCCTGCAGGTAGCCCTGGCACGAGAGCTTTTCGCCGCCCTCGCCTCCGATCCGGCAGCCGGGCATCCCGGTGCCACGCCGCTGGAGGACGAGCGGGGATTGCTCCGCTGGCTCAGGGAGCGGCTGCTGGAAGGGCTGGGGCCATTGATCGAAAACGCCGCCGGACTCGCCAGGGTCGGGACCCGCATGCCCTGGGCCAGGGCGGCGGACCTCGTCGCCCACAGCTTTCTCGTCGCGGGAGAGGATACTGCTGAGCAGCCGCGTTACGCGGGTGATGCCGCGGACTTCATAAACGCCCCGAGCTTCGCCGCCGGGGGCGGGAGGACCGACTTCCTGTTCGTGGAGCGGGGGGGCGTGCGGCGGGCCTTCCTCGTCCGGGGTGCCTGCTGCGGCTCGTTCAGGAAGGGCGCGGGCTACTGCGACGGCTGCCCGGCGTTGAGCCGGGAGGAGAGGCTCAAACGGGCCCTGAATAGCCTGGGCTCCTTGGTCAGCCCGTCCCGCACGGGTGTGCGGAGAGATTTTCGGGGGGGATGAGGAATGTCTTCAGGGAGTATGACGCGAGGCGGGTTCTTGGCAGCGGCGGGGGCGCTGCTGCTCTTCCCCGCGGGGTGTGGTGCCGGGGCGGAGGATGAAAGGCGTGGCAGCGCGGGAGGAGGTGGCGCACGCCGCGTCAAACACGAGTACGGGAGCACGAAGGTCTCTGGCACCCCCCGGAGGGTCGTCAGTCTGGGATACACGGACCAGGATCCTCTCCTCGCGCTCGGGGTGACGCCGGTGGCGGTGCGGTACTGGTTCGGGGACAGGCACGACGCCATCTTCCCCTGGGCGGAGGAGAGGGTGCGCGGGAAGAGCCCACGAATGCTCAACATGCCCTTCGGGGAGCTCGACTTCGAGAAGATCGCCGCCCTCGATCCTGACCTTATCCTTGCAGTGAGCGCGGGCCTCACCCACAAGGAGTATGAGACCCTCTCCAGGATCGCCCCGACCATCCCTCAGCCCGACGGATACGTGGACTTCGGGACTCCCTGGCAGAAAGCCACCCTCATGACGGGCGAGGCGCTCGATAGGGAGGGGCGCGCCCGGCGGCTGGTCTCCGGACTCGAGCAACGCTTCCGCAGGATCCGCCGCCGGCACCCGGTGTTCGACGGCTCCACCGTGGCGGTCGCGGTCTACGGTACCGGGGAGAAGATCGGCTTTCTCTCCTCTCAGGACATCAGGGCCCGATTTTTCACCGGCCTGGGTTTTCGGGTGCCCCGGGAGCTGGACAGGCTCGCTCGCGGGAAGTTCTACGGCTACATCAGCACGGAGAGGATGGACCTGCTGGACGCCGACCTGCTGGTCTGGACGCAAGTCTCCTCCACCAGGGGTGGAAGATCAAGGATCGAACGCGACCCTCTGGTGCGCAAACTGAATGCCAGCCGCGAGGGCCGCATGCTCTTTTTGGACGGGGAACTCGATGATGCGCTCCAGTTCGGTACCGTGCTGAGCCTGCCGCTGCTGTTGAGGGAGCTTCCCCCGGACATCGCCGCGGTGGTGGATGGGGATCCGAAGCCGGAGAGAGAACCTGAGAAGACCACTGGAAAAGGAGGTGTGAGATGAATTCTTCCGAGGCACACGTCACCACGGAGGGCGCCGCCCGTTACGCGAACCGCATGTGCAAGCACTTCTCCCACAGGGTGGAGGCGACCTGGAACGAGCCCGACGGCCAGATAGAGTTCCCCGAGCTCGGCATCTGCCACATGATTGCCCGCCCCGACGAGCTCGTGTTGCGCGTCGAGGCCGACGACGAAGCCGGTCTCGAGCGTCTCAAGGAGGTCGTCGGTACCCATCTGGAGCGCTTCGGTGCCCGGGAGGGGCTCAGGGTACGCTGGTCGGACGGCGGGGAGAGCTGAGCGTGTGCGGTCTACGTGCGGCCGGGCTCGGAGAGGGCGCGGGCGGTATCACCCGAAGGGACCTGCTCCTCGGTGGCGCGGCTGCCGTTCTCCTGGCCGGCTGCGGAGGAAGTGGAAACGTTCGGAAGGGAGAGACCTCCGGTAGCCGCACCATCGACCACGAGTACGGTAAGACGACCATAGATGGCTCGCCCGAAAGGATCGTCTCCGTGGGTTATACCGACCACGATCCCATCCTCGCGCTCGGGATGCGGCCGGTCGGGATCCGCAGGTGGTTCGGGAATCCCCCGCGCGGTGTTTGGCCCTGGGCCAGGGATGTGCTGGGCGACGCGAGGCCCCGGTTGCTCCCCGAGAACTCCATAAACTACGAGCAGGTCGCCGCCCTCAAGCCCGACCTGATCGTGGGGATCTCCTCTGGGATGAACCGCAAGGACTACGACGTGCTCTCTGAGTTCGCCCCGACCCTGCCTCAGTCGGGGAGGTGGCCCCAGTACGGCGTGCCCTGGCAGGAGCAGACCCTCGTCATCGGCCGGGCCCTCGGCCGCGAGCAGAAGGCGAGGGAGCTCGTCGCCAACCTGGAGGAGAGGTTCGAGCAGACCCGGCGCGAACACCCAGAGTTCGAGGGGGCCACGGTCTCGGTCATAGGGACCGGCTCGGGTGCCTTCTACCTGTACTCCACGGTCGACAGGAGCGTCGCATTTTTCACCGCCCTCGGCTTCAGGCTACCAGCGCCGGCCGCCAGGATAGCCCCGAAAGACCGCTACTACGTCCAGATCAGCGAGGAACGTCTCGGGGTCGCCGACGCCGACGTGCTCATCTGCTTCTGCTCGAGCCCCGCCGACGAGCGCCGGCTGCGCTCGAGCGCTGTCTTCAGGCGCCTTGGGGCGGTGAAGGACGGGAGGACCATATACCTATCCGAAGACGACGACCTCACCAGAGCTGCCCTCTCCTTTGACACCGTGCTCAGCCACCCCTACCTGCTCGAGCACCTCGTCCCGAAGCTCTCCTGGCTGCTCGAGAAGGCGTGAGGCGTCCGGGAGAGCCGGGAAAGCGCAGCCGGAGCATCCGGTAGAATGTGCCCATGGAGCATCGGATGTCTGCGCCTGTGGCGGCAGAATGAGCGTGCGGGGAGACGTCGGCCGGAGAAGGCGCAGGATCATGCCCGCCGAGAGGCGGGAGATGATCTCCGAGATGGTGCGCAGATCGGGCAGCGTGACGGTCGCCGCGCTCGAGGAGACCTTCGACATCTCCCCGATGACCGCGCGCCGGGACCTCGCCATCCTCGAGGACGAGGGGAGGGTGAAGAGGATCCACGGCGGGGCCGTGCTGCCCGGCTTCGCCCGGCGGGAGGACTCCTTCCAGCGGCGGCTGGAGGAGAGTCGGGAGGCCAAGGAGAGGCTCGCACGGGCGGCGCTCGGGATGCTGGGTTCGGGCGAGACGCTCTTCGTGGACTCCTCCACCACCGCCTACTACGCCGCGCGCCTCATCCTGCGCGAGGGGCTCGAGGCGACCATCCTGACCAACTCTCTGCCGGTGATGTCCCTCTTCACCACCGACGAAGCTCCGAAGGTCTCCCTGATCGGGGTGGGAGGCACCCTGCGCAAGCTGACGCTCTCCTTCGTGGGACCACGGGCCACCGAGGATGTCGAGGCCCACTTTGCCGACCGGGCTTTCGTCTCGGTCAAGGGCGTCACGCCCGACGGTTACCTCACCGACCCGGACCCCCTGGAGGCCGAGGTCAAGCGCGCCATGATCCTGCATTCCGAGGAGCCTATCCTGCTCGTGGACGGCGGCAAGTTCTCCCAGAGGGGCCTGAACCGCATCGCCCACATCTCGGAGGTCTCGACCGTCCTCGCCGCCGATGCGCCGGAGCAGAGGCTCAAGGAGATCGCCGCCGGCGGAACCAGGGTGAGGCGGGTCTAGCCTACCTGGGGTAGGCCTCCCTCACCCCACCGTCGACGTTGAGGACGTTGCCGGTGCTCTTGGCCGAACGCTTCTCCGAGGCGAAGTGCAGGACGGCCTGCGCCACGTCCTCGGGGAGGACGTTGACCTTGAGGGTGGTGCGCTCGCGGTAGTGCTCCTCGAGCTTCTCCGGCGGGATGCCGTACGAGCGCGCCCGGCCCTCCCGCCACTCCGAGCCCCAGATCTTCGAGCCCCGGAGCACCGCATCCGGGTTGACCGTGTTCACCCGGATGCCCGCTTCCCCGCCCTCTTCCGCGAGACACCGCGCCAGGTGCAGCTCGGCCGCTTTCGCCGAGGAGTAGGCCGAGGCGTTCTTGCCGGCGGCGAGGGCGTTCTTGGAGGCGACGAAGACGAGGCTCCCGCCCACGCCCTGCCTTTTCAGCACCCGGAACGCCTCGCGGGCGACCAGGAAGTACCCTTTGGCGAGCACCCGGTGGTCACGCTCCCACAACTCGACGCTCGTCTCCTCTATGGGCGCGCTGGAGGCGAGCCCGGCGTTCGAGACGACGATGTCCACCCCGCCGTAGGTGAGGACTGTCTTCCTGTAGGCCCTCTCCACGGCGTCCTCGTCGGTCACGTCCACCGCGACCGCCTCGCCGGTGCCGTCGAGCTCCGCGACGGCCTCCTCGGCACCCGCCCCGTCCAGGTCCGCCGCGACGACGCACGCCCCTTTTGCGGCGAGCTCGTCTATCGTGGCACGCCCTATACCGCCCGCCCCACCGGTGACGAGCGCGACGCGTCCTTCGAGCTCCCCCGGTGGGGGAGCCAGGGTGAGCTTGTACAGTTCGAGCGGCCAGTACTCGACCGCGAAGGATTCCTCTTCGGTGAGCGAGACGAACTCGTCCACGGCGGAGGCGCCGCGCATCACGGCTATCGCCCGGTGGTAGAGGTCCCTCGAGAGGGAGGCGGCCTTGAGGTTCGCGCCCGAGGCGACCATCCCGACGCCCGCTATCAGGATGACCCGCGGTGAGGGGTCGAACATCTTCTCCTCTCCGGAAGAGTTCTTCTCGAAGTACTCCCTGTACTCCTCGCGGTAGCTCCTCACCGCCTCGGGCAGCTTCGCCGCGAGCTCGTCCGCGTCCCCGGTCCGCGGGTCGAAATCTACCCAGAGCGGGCGCATCTTGGTGTTGACCAGGTGGTCTGGACAGGCGGCACCCACCTGCGAGAGCTCCGCCGAGTCCCTTCCGCATACGAACTCGAGTACCTCGTCCGAGGCGTCGAAACGGAGGATCTTCGGTCCGTCCTGCGAGAGCGCCCCGCGCAGGACGGGGAGCACCCGGTAGAGCAGCTCCTCGCGCGCCCTCTCCTCCAGCGGGGGGATGGCTTCTCCGCCGAAGGGCTCCGTACCGGCCGCACGCTCCGCGACGAACCGGGAGGCGCGGTTTACCGCCTCGATCGTGTTCGCGTAGGACTCCTCGCCGGACTGGCCCCAGGTGACGAGCCCGTGCTTGGCCAGAAGGACGAAGCGGGCGCGTGGGTTCTCCCGCACGGCCTCACCGACCTGCTTCGAGAGGGTGAAGCCGGGGCGGATGTAATCTATCCAGATCGCCTCCTCCCCGAAGCACTCCGCGGCGAGATCCTTCCCGTTTCTGGCGCAGCAGAGCATGTTTATCGCGTCGGGATGGGTGTGGTCGACGTGGGGGTGGGGGATGAAGGCGTGCAGCAGGGTCTCTATCGAGGAGCGGGGCATCTCCGGGGCGAGCTGGCAGCGGGAGAGGTAGGAGACCATCTCCTCGTCGGCCATCTCCTCCCGCTCGTAGAGGGGCAGGACCTCCTCCAGCTTCAGGCCGGTGAAACGGTCCGCCGTTATGGTGGCCAGGTCCGACCCGGAGCCCTTGACCCACATGACCTCGATCTCTCGGCCGGTGTGATCGCGCTCCCTCGTCTTCACCGAGGTATTGCCCCCGCCGTAGTTGGCCACGGCGCGGTCTCTGCCGAGCAGGTTGGAGCGGTAGGCGAGCTCCTCGAGGGGCGAGAGCCCCTCCGCTTCCTCCTTTCTCCAGAGGTTCTCCGTCGTCGCTGCGATTCTCGTCTCCATGTCTTCCCTCCGCTCCCTCTAGTTCCAGCCCGCGGGGGTGCCCCCGCGGCGCTCCTCGGTTGCCTTTTGCATGTACCCGCTCTCCCGGAAGGCGCCCACGGGGTCCGGCGAGGCCCCGAGATCCTCCCTCACCTTCGCGCACAGCGGCCTCACGTCGGTTGCGCAGGCTTCCTGCAGGATGCGGTACGCGCCGAGGACGTCCCCCGAGAGCCTGGCCTCGCGCAGCGCCCGGCGGTCCACCAGCAGGGCCTTCGCGTAGGCCTCCTGCAGGTTCACGACCGAGAGGATCATCGCCTCTATCTTCGGCTCGACGTTGTGCGACTGGTCTATCATGTAGGAGATACGCCTTCCTTCCTCCTCGGCCTCGAGGAGCTCGACGTAGATCAGGAAGAGCTCGAACGGGTTGGTGGAGCCCACGATCAGGTCGTCGTCGGCGTACCTGCGGGCGTTGAAGTGGAAGCCCCCGAGCCTGCCCTCAGCGAGGAGCAGCGAGACGATCTGCTCTATGTTCGTCCCCTGCAGGTGGTGACCGAGGTCCACCAGAACCTGCGCCCTCTCGCCGAGGCGCTGGCATATCGTGAGCGCGGCCCCCCAGTCCGGGATGTCGGTGTGGTAGAAGGCCGGCTCGAACGGCTTGTACTCGACCAGAAGCCGCATCCCTCGCGGCATCGCGTCGTAGAGCTCCGAGAGGCAACCGAGCATCCTGGCCCTGCGCTCCGAGAACGAGTCCTGACCCGGATAGTTGGTCCCGTCGGCGAGCCAGAGCGAGATCTCCTCCGAGCCCACCTCTTTCGCTATCCGGACGCACTCGAGCAGGTGGTCCGTCGCCTTTCTCCTTATCCTCTCGTCCGGGTTGCAGACGCTCCCGAGCCTGTAGTCTTCGTCCTGGAAGAGGTTCGGGTTCACGGCCCCTATCCGCATCCCGAGAGCCTCCGCGTGCTCCCGGAGAGCCCCGTAGTCCTCCACCGCATCCCACGGGATGTGTATCGCCACCGAGGGTGAGATGCCGGTGTGGCGGTGCACCTGCGCGGCGTCCGCGATCTTCTCGAAAGGATCCCGGGGAACCCCCGGCTGGGAAAACACCTTGAAGCGCGTCCCCGAGTTTCCGTAGCCCCACGAGGGGGTCTCCACCCTTTGCGCCCTCAGCCGCCTCTCTATCCCCTCCGGGTCCAGCCCACGCTCCGCGATGGAGCTTACGAGCCTCTCGTAGGCTTCCCTGGATCTACCCTGCACGAGACCCTCCCTCATCTCCGATTTGCGATCTTCACGAAGCGTTCCTTCAGAGCATGCCACCTCTCGGGCTCTTGCGGTTCGTACAGTCTGAGGCCGAACGAGCGGGCGATGACCTCCCTCATCCGTGCGAGGGACTCCACCTCTCCGGCGGCGTACGCCTGGACGAGCGCGTTACCCGCGGCCGTGGCCTCGACCGGACCTGAGACCACTGGTAGTCCCGAGGCCTCCGCCGTCATCCGGCACAGAAGCTCGTTCTGCGAGCCGCCGCCCACCACGTGCACCACCTCGAGGTCCCGGCCCGTGATCCCTGCCGCCTCTTCGATCACCAGCGCCTGCTTGAGCGCCAGGCTCTCGAGGATGCACCGGCACACCTCGCCGACCCCTTCGGGTGGCTTCTGCCCGCTCTTCGCGCAGAAGCGCTCGATGCGCCCCGTCATGTCTCCCGGCGTGAGAAAGAGCGGGTCGTCCGGGTCCACGAGCGCTCCACCCGGAGGAACCTCCTCCGCAAGATGGCAGAGCTCCTCATAGGAGTACACCTTTCCTCTGCGCGCCCACTCCCTGCGGCACTCCTGCAGCAGCCACAGCCCCATCACGTTCTTGAGGAAGCGCACCCTTCCGCCGAAGCCCCCTTCATTGGTGAAGTTGGCCTCCATCGCTTCCTCGCTCATCACCGGCGACGGTAGCTCCACGCCCACCAGCGACCAGGTGCCGCTGGAGACGTACGCGAAGCTCTCCGTCTCCGCCGGGACGGCCGCCACCGCAGAGGCCGTGTCGTGTGAGGCCACGGCGACCACCGGGACCTCCCCGAGTCCCGTCTCCTCCCGGACGTGCGGCAGAAGGCGACCGAGCGTGGTGGCCGGAGGTACCAGATCCGGGAAGATACGCCCCGGGATCCCGAGCCTCTCCATCAGCCCCCGTGCCCAGCTTCTCTTCGAAGAGTCGTAGAGCTGGGTGGTCGAGGCGTTGGTCTCCTCGCAGGCCGTCTCCCCGCAGAGCCAGTAGTTCATGAGGTCAGGGATCATGAGCAGGGTCTCCGCGGCTTCCATCAGGGGAGAGCCCTCCAGCGCGAGCAGCTGACAGAGGGTGTTTATCTGCAGAAACTGGATGCCGGTCGTGCGGTAGATCTCCTCCTTCGGCACCCTGCGGCAGGCCTCCTCTACCGTGCCGTCCGTGTACGGATCCCTGTAGTGCCGGGGGGAGGAGAGCAGCCGGCCTCCTGCGAGAAGCCCGAAGTCCACCGCCCAGGAGTCGACCCCGATGCTCGCCGGGTTCCCGCCCGCCGCGGCGAGCCCCCGCTCCACCTCCTGCAAAAGATGGAGTGCGTCCCAGTAGAGCCCGTCCGGCAGCCGGACCGGGACGTTGGGGAAGCGGTGGACCTCCTCCAGAGAAAGACGGCCTCCATTGAGGCGGGCGCGAAAGACGCGCCCGCTCTCGGCCCCGAGATCCACCGCAAGATATGTCGTGGTCCCTGATGGCATCGCTACCCGATTGTAAGGCCGGCGTGTGGCATCAACCCCTCGTCCTGCCCGCAGCAGGATTCACATCCGCAGCCTTCCCACCACGTTCCGCTTCTATCTCTTCCAGCGACTTCCCGGCCGTCTTCGGCATGAAGAAGAAGCCAACGACGCCGCTGATGAAGAGGAAGACCGTGAGCAGAAGAGCGGCGGGCTTGATGCCGGTGGCCGCAATTGTAGGCAGGAAGAAGCTCCATATCCCGAGTACCACCCGGGCAACCCCGAACGTGATCCCCTGCGCCGTTCCCCTGAGCAGCGTTGGGAAGAGCTCCTGCGACCACGTCTTGTAGAAGGCTTCCCCAGCTATCGTGCCCCCGAGACCGAAGAGGACGATATTGGCTATGACGGTGGGTGTGTTGAGCGGGAAGATGACCCAGGCCAGAAATGCAGCCACCGACATGATGGCTCCAGTGCCAAATATTACGCGCCGTGCTCTGTCGCTGCGATCATTGAACGGCATGAAAATGAATGCGACGGATATCGCCGTGAGCACGAAGCCGACCGCCTGCAGCCCGACGCTCGCCGCCTGGCTCTGCGCCCCGAGGGTCCTGACTATGTAGGGGAAGAAGATACCGTTGGTTCCGGCGGCCAGGTTCCAGAACGTATAGAAGATACCCGTGTAGGCGAGGGCTCCCAGGTTCGTCCTGCTGAGCAGGCCGCGCAGATGGCTCCGGACGTGCTGTGGTATGGGCGCCAGCTCCGGCTGTTCGGAGGCTGCCGAGGTGCGGCGCGTCTCGCCCGCGCCGGAGGCGGCGGTCCAGCGGGCCGACTCGACGAGCCCCCGCCGCAGATACCAGGTGACGAGCGCTATTACGAAGAGTTGTCCGAAGACTATCCTGGTTCCCGTAAGCCCGAAGGGTGCGAATATGAACGCCAGTACCAGAACGACGATCGGCCCCACGCTCCACGCCACCTGTGTGAGCCCCATCAGCCTGCCCCGGGCTTTGCTCGGGGCGAACTCTCCGACCAGCGCGAGCGAGGTCGGCACGTCGGCCCCGACCGCGACTCCTATGAGCACGGTCCCGATGAACAGCAGCGGCGCGTTGGCGGAGATGATGATCAGCAGAATGCCCAGCGCATAGACCAGGAGATCATACTGATATATACGCTTACGCCCGAAGAGATCCCCGAGCCGGCCGCCGATGAACGAGCCGATCGCCGCTCCTATGGCGTTGGGACCTATCGCCGCGAGTGCTCCGACCGCTGAACTGCTCAGGTGCAGGTGCTGCTGCCACAGCGCCAGTCCAGAACCCAGCGCCACGATGGATCCTGCATCGAGATACGAGGCCATACCGGCGAGGATTGTCCATCTCCAGTGCTGGCGGGTTACCCGCTCGTCTACCTTTCCGTTCCCTTCTTCAGGGCCAGACATAATCGACTCCTTCCTTTCCCCGGTCTCTTTCAACATGGAGGCCCGTCAAACCTTCTTGTACAGTGTTTTTGTTGTCTCCTCCTTCCCCGAGGGCACGTGTGCCCTCGTCATTGGTTCGACGATGCGGTGAACTCGTACTCGCCGGATCCGACCTTCAGGGTGGTGTGGCCCTTTCCTTTCTTCACCACCTCGATACCCTCGGCTTCCTGCAGGGGGATGCCGCCCTCCTCTATCCGGTCCGGTGCGGCGGGGAGATGTACGGTCGCGGTGGTGTTGGGAGGAATGGATGCCCGCAGGCGGAACGTGCCGTCGGAGAGCTCCCAGGCGCTCGTGATCGGACCACGTACCGACTCGTAGGACGCGCGGGCCCATCTCAGCTTCCCCCCGGGATGCGGACGGATCACGACATGCCCGTAGCCGGGCTCCGCGGCGTCGATGCCCGCCACGTACCTGTAGAGCCACTCGCCCACCGACCCCAGCGAGTAGTGGTTGAACGAGTTCATGTTGGGCGACTGGAAGCCTTTTCCCTCGGTCCAGCCGTCCCACCTCTCCCAGATGGTCGTCGCCCCGTGCTTTATGGTGTAGAGCCAGGATGGAAAGCTCTCCTGGTGCAGGAGCCGGTACGCGACGTCGGCGTGTCCCGTCTCCGTGAGAACGGGCAGGAGGTATCCTACGCCGGCGAACCCCGTGGAGAGGTGCCAGTCCTCCCGCTCGATCGCCGTAACCAGGTGTGAGGCCGCGCCCTCTCGTTTTTCGTCGGGCAGGAGATCCATGTGCAGCGCCAGCGCGTAGGCCGTCTGTGTGTCGCCCCTTATCTTCCCTTCGGGGGTGACGTAAGCCTCGTTGAAGGCCCTCTTTATCTTCTCGAAGAGCTTTTCATACTTCGCGGCGTCCTCTTCTCTGCCGATAGCTTCTGCCATCTCGGCCATGAGCTTCGCGTCGTAGGCCCAGTAGGCGGTGGCGAGGAGCTCCCTCGGCGTGTCGTCGCCGAAGGGGGCGAGCCAGTCGCCGTAGTTGTTGTTGAGGCGGTTCTTGCGCAGGTAGTCCGGGTTGGCCTCGCGGATGTAGTCCATCCAGCGTTCCATCGCTCCGTAGTGTGCTGAGATCATGCGGACGTCCCCATAGACCCGGTAGATGGTCCAGGGGACTATGATCCCGGCATCACCCCACGCCGGGGCTCCGTTGCGCAGGGTGACGACCCGGGGTGCGACGTCGGGGAAGCCACCCTCCGCTGACTGCCCATCGACGACGTCCCGCATCCACTTGGTGAAGAATGCCTGCACGTCGGCGTTGAAGGAGGCAGTACGGATGAAGACCTGGGCGTCACCCAGCCACCCGAGGCGTTCATCCCGCTGCGGGCAATCGGTCGGGACCGAGAGGAAATTCCCCCTCTGACCCCAGACGATGTTGCTCTGCAAGCGGTTGACCGTCTCGTCCGAGCACTCGAAGCTGCCCACCAACGGTGTGTCGGAGTGGAGTACGCGCCCGGTCACGGCCTCTAGAGGGGGCTCTCCAGGATACCCGCTGACCTCGACGTAGCGGAAGCCGTGGAAGGTGAAACGCGGCTCGTAGACCTCCTCGCCCCCGCCTCGCAGGATATACGTGTCGGTCTGGCGGGCCGTGCGCAGGTTCTCGGTGTATATCGTGCCGTCGGGGTTCAGCACCTCGGCGTGGCGCAGCCTCACGCCGGTCCCCGCTTCTCCGCGCACCTTGAGCCGCACCCGCCCGACCATGTTCTGCCCCAGGTCGAAGACGTAGACACCGGGAGCGGGCTCGGTCACGGATTTCGCCCCTACTTCCTGGGTGACCCGGATCGGCTGGGAGGGCTCGGCTACGAGCATCTCGTCCCCGAGCTCTTCCGTTTTCACCGGAAACCACTCCGAATCGTCGAAGCCCGGCTCGTCCCAACCATCCATCTCCAGCCGGGCGTCGTAGCGCTCTCCCATGAGGAGGTCGGAGTGGAGGATGGGCCCGGTCGTGCTCCGCCACGAGCCGTCGGTTGTGAGGCTCTCCGTGGTGCCGTCTTCGTACTCGACGTTCAACCGGGCGAGGAACTGCGGCCTCTCTCCGTAGTGTGCTCCCCGGCGCTTGGGGTCGAAGCCGACGTACCCGCAGTACCAGCCGTCCCCCAATACGGCCCCGATGGCGTTCTCGCCCTCCCTCAACAACCCCGTGACATCGTAGGTCTGGTACTGGATGCGCCTGTGGTAATCCGTCCAACCAGGAGCCAGCTCGTGGTCTCCGATCCGCTCCCCGTTCAGATAGGCCTCGTAGAGTCCACGGGCGGTGGCGTAGAACCTCGCCCGCCGCACGGGTTTCTTGAGCGTGAACGTTCTCCTCAGGTACGGCGACGGAGCGAGTCCTGCGGCCACCTCGTCGAACTTCTCTCCGGTGGGGGGTTCGTGCGCCGCGGAAGGGTCTTCTCCCAATCCTATCCAGCAGCACCCCCAGTCCATACTCTCGAGAAGACCGGTCTCCCAGTACGAAACATCACTCCATCCAGAGGGCTCCCCGTTTTCGTCCCAGACGCGCACCCTCCAGAAGTACCGCGTGCCGGAGACGAGGTGCGGACCCTCGTAAGTGGCGAGCGGAGCATCCGTCTCCACCCTGCCGCTATCCCAGAGAAGAGAACTTTCTCCAGCTGTGAAGTCTTCTCTCTTCCCAGCCACCTGAACCTGATACGTGCTCTGTCTCTTCCCCCTCCCGGATGCCTCCAGACGCCAGCTCAGTACGGGTGCCGGGTCGTCCACGCCAAGCGGCTCGACCAACCCCCCACACCTCAACCCCACCGGTACCAGATCTGACACCTTCCCCACGACCTCCTGTAACCTTGCCTACAGTATGATCTTTTTGATGGTCTTTATATATCGTTTATGTCCCCAAATCCCCCACAGATTATTATTTTCGATCATTATTAGCACAGCTGGTGTGCGGGTGCAAGCGAAGCCTGATCGGGGGGATTGATCCTTGCTGGTGCGGGTGGGATGAACTCTTTGGTTAGTGCGGTCATGGTGAAAGGATGTGAATCGGAGGTGATGAGGACAGATGTCCCGGGGGGCATCTCGGGAGGGCTGTCAAAACCCCCGGAAGGCTCCGGGGGCTTGCCGTTACGGTGGAGAATCTGGTTAATTTACCGGGATTTTCGAGTGGACCCGACGAGACTCGAACTCGTGACCTCCGCCATGCGAAGGCGGCGCTCTCCCAGCTGAGCTACGGGCCCAGGATGCGGTTATCCTAACACAGAACCGGAGATCCATCAGGGGATTCGGAGAGAACGAAAAGGGCTGGGAGAGGGATCCCTCTCCCAGCCCCGCTGCGACAATACGCCGCAGCACATGACTATGCCGGAAAGCCTATGTCAACCTCTCCTGTCCATCGGACCTTACCTCCCACTCGGAGGAGCAGTTCCTGTAAATAAAGATACCCGGGTGGTGTGGGGCTCAAACATGGGGGGTGGGGTTCAGCCGCCCCTGCACGCGGCTCCAAAGGAGACGCGTGCGCTGGGGAGTGATGTGGCGTGGTAGATCGAGCCGTCGGCGCGGATCAGATCCCCGGGGGAGAAGGCGTAGCGCACGGCGTACTCGCCGGAGACGATTCTTTTGCCCTGCGTTCCGTCCACCTCGACCTTCGTGACCCTGCCGGAGGGGGAGCGGCCGAGTACCCGCACGCCGGTTATGGCGCCGATGCCGAGGCCTGGGGAGCTCCACGGCGAGATCGTGCCGCTCCAGCGCATCCAGGGCGAGCCGCCGATCGCGTCGTACGGCTGCCCGGCGGAGGTCGTGTCCTTCATCGCCTTCAGGTAGGGTTCCGGCCCGAAGACGTAGGAGGAAGCCTCGGTGTAGCCACCGTCGGAGGAGTAGTAGAAGGCCTTTATGGGGTTGCCGGCGTACGTCGCCACGACCCCGCGCGTCCTGGATACCGCGTAGTTCGTCGAGGGAGTTTCGGAGGAGGCTCCGAGGTACCTCTCGTCGCTCCCGGTGAGGTCGAAGACCCTCGCGTGGGCCTCCAGCGCCGAACGGGCGTAGGAGCGGCTCGCGACCGCCTGGGCCTCGAGCGCGGCCCGGGGCCAGGAGGGAGGCATCTCGTTCGGGACGACCCCCCTCACGTACCCCTCCAGTCCGAGCCGGTTCACCAGGTAGAAGCTCCCGCCGGAGACTCTGACTACGAAAGAGCCCCGGTAACTACTGCCAGCGTAGCGCAGGAACCCTCCCGAGGCTCGCCGGAAGACGATCGGACCCCGGTAATCGCCGAGCGTCCTGCCGGAGGAGAAGTTCGTGACCCGATAGAGCCCTTTGCTCGTCAGGTACCCGACCCGGTAGTCGCCGGGACCGAGCGTGAGGGAGACGCCGGTCCCGGACGGGGCGAGCCTCGCCGTGCTACCCGGGGTGACCTGGATGGTGTAGGTTTGCCCGATGGATCTCTTCGCCAGCAGCACCCGCACCAGCGGGTCGTTCCCGTATCCTGTGAGGCGGACGCCGTGGTAGTAGGCTTTTACGATCCGCGCATAGCCCTGGCCTGAGACGGCCCGCCCGTAGGCGCCGTACTGGGAGAGGCCGACCCCGTGTCCGTAGCCCGACCCGCAGACCGGGATGCCGGTCGTAGCCCGTACAGGGACTGAGACCTGGAGGGTGAACAGGGCCGAAGCGAGCAGGGTGATCGCCGTCAGGGCCGCGGCTCCCGGGCGGGGGATGGGTTTCATGCAGGGTCCTCTCATATGCTCGTCTCTGGTCTCTCACTGAGCTTTTCGGTTGCGCAGGAAGATTGCTTTAGCTTTCGGCCATGGATAATTCGTGTTCCGGCGTGCTAAGATGCCCGGGTTTTACGGGGTTTCGTCCGGAGGCGGGAGGTTTCGGGTCGTATGAGTGAAGACAGGGTAGGGGTCGAGTCGTTCGGTTACAGGCAGGAGCTCAAGCGCTCGCTGGGGCTGTGGGATCTCGTGATCTACGGCCTCATATTCATGGTCCCGATAGCCCCCTTCGGGATCTTCGGGAGCGTCTACGCCATCTCCAAGGGCATGGTCGCCCTCGCCTACGTCATCGGAATGGTCGGGATGGTGTTCACCGCGATGAGCTACTCCGAGATGTCGCGGGCCTTCCCGCTCTCGGGTTCCGTCTACACCTACGTGGGGCGCGGGATCGCCCAGCCACTGGGGTTCCTCGCCGGGTGGGGGATACTCCTCGACTACATCCTCGTGCCCACGTTGCTCTACGTGGTCTCCGGGGCCGCGATGCAGAGCGTGATCCCCGGCGTCCCGATCTGGGCGTGGGTGCTCGCGTTCATCGTCTTCAACACGATCATCAACTACCTGGGCATCGAGATGACCGCCCGAACCAACCGCATCATGCTCGTCGCCGAGCTCATCGTGCTGGCGATCTTCCTCGTCTTCGGCATCCTGGCGATCGCCTCGGGCAGAGGCGGGGTGCACTTCTCGTTCGATCCGCTCTACGATCCCGGGAGGTTCTCGCTGCACCTGGTCTTCGGCGCCGTCTCGGTCGCGGTGCTGAGCTTCCTCGGCTTCGACGGGATCTCGACGCTCGCCGAGGAGAACCGGGAGGACGCACGGCAGATAGGGCGTTCGATCCTGCTCGCGCTCTTCCTCGCGGGGGCGCTCTTCATAGTGCAGACGTGGGTGGCGGCACTCCTGGTCCAGAACCCCCAGCACCTGATCAACACCCCCTCGGCGCAGGACAGCGCCTTCTACGACGTCGCGGGCTTCGCCGGCGGACGCTGGCTCGGTGTACTCACCGCTGTGGCTACCGCCGTGGCGTGGGGTTTCGCCAACGCGCTCGTGGCTCAGGCGGCCACCTCCCGGTTGCTCTACAGCATGGCCCGCGACGGGCAGCTGCCGCGGATCCTCTCGCGCGTCCATCCGCGCCGGCGGGTGCCGGAGAACGCCATGTTCCTGGTGGCGGGCGTCTCCGTCGTCGTGGGGCTGTGGGCCTCGGCGCAGAGCAACGCCATCACGCTCCTCAGCACGCTGGTCAACTTCGGGGCGCTCTTCGCCTTCTTGCTTTTACACACATCGGTCATCTACTACTTCGTGGTGCGCCGGCACAGCGGGAGGTGGGGGAGGCACCTCCTCTCCCCGGCGATAGGGCTCGTGATCATCGGCTACGTCCTCTCGCAGGCGTTCCCCTCGGCGAAGACCGTGGGGCTCATCTGGCTCGCGATAGGCGTCGTCGTGGTGATCGTACTCAGGATGACGGGAAGGCGGGTCGAGCTCTCCGGGCTCTCCGACGGTCAGGAAGGGAAGGAATAGAGGATGAGTATGGCGCAGCAGGCTTACACGGTGGATCACGTCGTCCCGCGGGACCAGGTCGTCTTCAGCTTCGGGCCCGAGATGAAGCCCGTGCTCGAGGTGTCCCCGGGAGAGGTCGTGACCTTCGAGACGCAGGACTGCTTCTCCGGGCAGATACGGAGCGAGGGCGATCTGGTGACCGACATAGACTTCTCGCGCGTCAACCCGGCCACCGGGCCGGTCGCGGTGCGCGGTGCGGAGCCGGGGGACAGCCTGATCGTCGAGATCCTCGACATCCGGACCGCCGGGCAGGGGGTCGCGACGATCATCCCCGGCTACGGTCAGCTCATAGACCTGGTCGACGCACCGGTGACGAAGATCCTGCCGGTGGAGGACGGCATCGTGCGCTTCGACGACCGGATAAGCTTCCCCGCCAGGCCGATGGTCGGGGTGGTGGGGGTCGCCACCGGCGGCGAGACGCTCGAGAACGCCCTGCCCGGCAGGCACGGCGGCAACCTCGACGATCACCTGCACGGTGTCGGGACGAAGATCTACTTCCCCGTCCGCCAGCGGGGAGCGATGTTCGCCGTGGGGGACATGCACGCGAGCATGGGCGACGGCGAGATCTGCGGCACCGGCATCGAGATAGCCGGGGAGGTGACCGTGCGCTTCGATCTCCTCGAGGGCCGGCATGCGAACTGGCCGGTCTCCGAGACCAGGGACGCCTGGATCTCGCACGGAACCGCCCCGGATTACCCGGAGGCGATGCGCGAGGCGTGCCGGGAGGCGGCCGCCCTCCTGCGTTCGCAGTGGGGGATGAGCTACGAGGACGCCTTCATCTTCCTCAGCGTGCGGGCCGACGTGGGGGTGGCACAAGCCTGCAAGCCGTCTCCCTTCGCGAGCATCGCCCGCGTCGTCGTGCCGAAGCTGGAGGCGCTGCCGGGCCCGTTCCGGCTCTAGCGGACCGGGTTCTTTCTGGCGTAGCTGTAGGCGGTGTAGGCTGAGACGACGTGAGCGACCCACCCGAGGAGGCCGCCCGTCCCGATCCAGAGCCCGGGCGTGATGATCAGCCACAGGATACCCGCGAGGATGCGCCCGTTGTAGAACTGGCCCACCCCCGGGATGATGAGGCTCAAGACCGCCGCAAGCCCCGGATCGCGCATGCGCCGTACTCTACCACACCCGTCTACAGCGCGAGCAGACCCATCAGCTCGTCGACCGGGGTCTCCTCGAGCCGCTCCTGTCCTGAGAAGAGCTCTTCGACGGCCGAGAGCTTCTTCCTCGGGAGCCGGGTCGCGGCGTTGGCGCGGAACTTCTCCTGTAGCAGCGGGATGCCCTCCTTCCTGCGGCGGCGGTGGCCGATGGGGTACTCGACCTCGACCCTCTGCGTCGAGGTGCCGTCGCGGAAGAAGACCTGCACGGCGTTCGCGATCGAGCGCTTCTCGGGGTCGAGGTAGTCCCGGCTGTAGCGCTCATCCTCTTTCACGGTCGTCTTCGTCCGCAGCTCGTCTATGCGGGGGTCTTCGGCGAAGGAGTCCTCGTAGGAGTCGGCGGTGATCTCGCCGAAGATCAGACCGACGGCCGTGATGTACTGGATGCAGTGGTCGCGGTCGGCCGGGTTGTTGAGCGGCCCCTCCTTGGCGATGATCCTCATCGCAGGCTCCTGCGTGGTGATCTCGACGCGCTCGATCTCCTCCAGCCGATCCCTCACCTCCGGGTGCAGCCGGAGGGCGGCCTCGGCCGCGGTCTGGGCGTGGAACTCGGCGGGGAAGGAGATCTTGAAGAGCACGTTCTCCATGACGTAGCTCTCGAACGGGCGGGCGAGCTTTATCTCCCTCCCCCCGAAAAGAGCGTCCTGGAAGCCCCACCCTTCGGCGGAGAGCGCCTTCGGGTAGCCCATCTCGCCACAGATGGCCATCATCGCGAGCCTCACCCCGCGGCTCGTGGCGTCCCCGGCGGCCCAGGACTTCCGGCTGCCGACGTTCGGCGCGTGGCGGTAGGTGCGCAGCGGCCCGCCGTCTATGAACGCCCCGGAGACGGCGCTCTCGACCTCCTCGCGCCCGCCGCCGAACAGGCGCGTCGCCACCGCCGCTGAGGCCACCCGCACCAGCAGCACGTGGTCGATGCCCACCCGGTTGAAGGCGTTCTCGAGCGCCAGGACGCCCTGTATCTCGTGCGCCTTTATCGCCGCGGATAGCACGTCGCGCACGTAGAGGGGCTCCCTGCCCTCCGCGCGCCTCCTGCGGCTCAAATGGTCGGAGACGGCCAGGATCGCGCCGAGGTTGTCCGAGGGGTGACCCCACTCGGCGGCGAGCCAGGTGTCGTTGTAGTCGAGCCAGCGGATGGAGGCGCCGATGTCGAAGGCGGCCTTCACGGGGTCGAGCTCGTGGGGGGTCCCCGGCACCCGCGCGCCGTGCGGGACGGCCGTCCCCGGCACCGCCGGCCCGAGCAGCTTGGCGCACTCCGGATAGCGCAGCGCGAGGAGGGCGCAGCCCAAAGAGTCCATCAGGCAGTAGCGGGCGGTCTCGCGCGCGAGCGGACTACCCGGCTCGTAGGTGCAGACGTACTCCGAGATCCGCTCGATTACCTCATCCGCCATCTATCTCTCCTCCAGGGGGACGAACTTGCGTCTTTCGGGGCCGATGTAGTTGGCGGAGGGGCGGATGATCTTCCCGGACTCCCGCTGCTCTATGACGTGCGCCGTCCACCCTGAGGTGCGGGAGAAGACGAAGAGCGGGGTGAACATCTCCGTCGGTATCCCGCAGAAGCGATACGCCGAGGCGCTGTAGAAGTCCAGGTTGGGGAAGAGGTTCTTCTCCTCGTGCATTATCTGCTCGATCCGCTCGCTCACGGCGTAGAGATATCCCTCCTCGTGCCCCTCGGAGAGCCGCCTGGACCAGCCCTTTATGATGTCCGAGCGGGGATCGACGCGGGTGTAGACCGGGTGCCCGAAGCCCATCAGCCGCTCGCCGCGCGAGAGCGCCTCGCGCAGGCCCTCCTCGGCCTCCTCGGGGGTGCGGAAGCGCTCGATGAACTCCATCGCCGCCTCGTTCGCCCCGCCGTGCAGCGGGCCGCGCAGCGCGCCTATCGCGCCGGTTATCGCGGAGTAGAAGTCCGAGCCGGTGGAGGCGATGATCCTGGCGGTGAACGTCGAGGCGTTGAACTCGTGCTCGGCGTAGAGGATGAGCGAGACGTCGACCGCCCGCCGCTGTTCCTCTTCGGGCTCCCGGCCGTGCAGCAGGCGCAGGAAGTGCCCGGCGAGGGAGTCATCCCCGGTGTCGGTCTCGATCCTCTTGCCGCCGTGGGTGAAATGGTGCCAGTAGAGGAGCATCGAGGGGAAGCAGGAGATGAGGCGCTCCCCGATCCGGCGCGCGTCCCGCTCCTCTCCCTCGTGCTCGAGCGTACCGAGCATCGAGCAGCCGGTGCGCAGGAGCTCCATCGGGTGGGTGGAGGCCGGGATCCTCTCCAGGACCGTCTTCAGCTCGTCCGGCAGCCCCCGCATCCCAGAGAGCTCTCTCCTGTACTCCTCGAGCTCCCTCTCGTTCGGGAGCTCCCCGCGGATGAGGAGGTGCATCACCTCCTCGAAGGTCGCCTTACCGGCGAGCTCTTCTATGGGGTATCCGCGGTACTCCAGGCTGTCGCCCGAGCTTCCGACCGTACAGATCGCGGTGTCCCCGGCGATCGCCCCCGACAACCCGACGCTCTTCTTTGCCATCTATACCTCCCTGCCTCTCGCAAACAGCCGGTCGAGCTCCCTCTCGTACTCCTCGTAGCCCAGGAAGTCGTAGAGCTCCCTGCGTGTCTGCATCTCCCCGACGACGCCCCTCTGGGTGCCCTCCTCGCGGATCGTCTTGTAGACCTTGAGAGCCGCGGCGCTCATCGCCCGGAAGGCCGAGAGCGGGTAGAGCGCGAGCCCGACCCCTACCTCCGCGAGCTCCGCAGTGGTGAACAGCGGGGTCTTCCCGAACTCCGTGATGTTGGCGAGGACCGGGACGTCGAGCGCCCCGGTGAAGCGGCGGTAGTCTTCGAGCCCGGTTACGGCCTCGGCGAAGATCGCGTCGGCCCCGGCCTCCTGGTAGAGCTTCGCGCGCCCGACGGCCGCGTCGAGCCCCTCGACGGCCACCGCGTCGGTGCGGGCCATCACCACGAAGTCGGGGTCGGTTTTGGCCGAGGTGGCCGCCTTCACCCGGTCGGCCATCTCCTCCGGCTCGACCAGCTCCTTGCCGGGCCGGTGCCCGCAACGCTTGGCCTGGACCTGGTCCTCGATGTGGATCCCGGCGACACCGGCCCGGATCATCTCGCGCACCGTCCGCCCGATCACGAACGCCGGGCCGAAGCCCGTGTCCGCGTCGACCAGAAGCGGCAGATCGGTCACCCCCGTGATCCTGCGCGCGTCGCAGAGTACGTCGTTCAGGTTGGTCATGCCGAGGTCCGGCAGGCCGTACGAGGCGTTCGCCACCCCCGCCCCCGAGAGGTAGAGGGCCTTGAAGCCCGCGCTCTCGGCCAGAAGAGCCGCGTAGGCGTTTATGACGCCCGCGATCTGCAGCGGCCTCTCCTCGCTCCATGCCCGCCTCAAACGGGCGCCCGGTGAGGGTGCAGCCCCGTTCTCCGTCAGGCTCATCTTCCTCCTCTCTCATGCTCTCTCCTGTTCGGTGGCCCGGATTCTCTCGAGCGCCGACGGGTCCTCCAGCGTCGAGAGGTCGCCCGGGTCCCGGCTCTCGGCCACGGCCTGGATGCCGCGCCGCAGCAGCTTCCCGCTGCGCGTCTTCGGGAGCGCCCCGACGAAGTGCACCCGCTGCGGGCGGGCCACCGGGCCGACCTTCTCCGCGACGAGCTCCTTTATGGATGACTCTAACCCGGGGGAGGGCTCGGCGTCCTCCTTCAGCACGACGTAGGCGAAGATCGCCTGCCCCCGGTACTCGTCGGCGACGCCGACGGCCGCGGCCTCTGCCACCGCCGGATGGGCGCTCAGCGCCTCCTCGATCTCCCGCGTCCCGAGCCGGTGGCCGGCGACGTTTATAACGTCGTCGGAGCGTCCCATCATGTAGTAGCGGCCGTCCTCCGCGTGCATCGCCCAGTCGAAGGTCGAGTAGAGCTCCTTATCCGGGAAGCTCGAGAAGTAGGTCGAGACGAAGCGTTCGTCGTCGCCCCAGACGGTGGACATACACCCCGGCGGCAGCGGTGCCTTGATCGCGAGGATCCCGCGCTCGCCTGGGCCGACCTCCTCGCCGCTCACCTCGTGCATCACCCGGAGGTCGTAGCCGTAGCAGGGGAAGCCGGCGCTGCCGGGCACCACCGGCTCGTCCTCGAGCCCGGGGAGCATCGCGCTCAGGATCGGCCAGCCGGTCTCCGTCTGCCAGTAGTTGTCCCGCACGGAGACGCCGAGCGCCCCGGAGATCCAGCGGGCCGTCGGCTCGTCGAGCGGCTCTCCGGCGAGGAACAGGTTCCTGAGCGAGGAGGTGTCGTGCTCCTCCATGTACGAGGGGCCCTGCTTCCTGAGCGCCCTTATCGCCGTGGGGGAGGTGAACATGGTCTGCACGCCGTGCTCCTCGACTATGCTCCACCAGATCCCGGGGTCCGGCCTCACCGGAAGCCCCTCGTAGACGATGGTGGTGAGGCCGTACAGGAGCGGGCCGTAGACTATGTACGAGTGTCCCACGACCCACCCGATGTCCGAGGCGGTGAACATCGTCTCGCCGGGATTGGTGGCGAAGACGTGCTTCATCGAGGCGGCGAGCGCCACAGCGTATCCCCCGGTGTCGCGCTGGACGCCTTTGGGGGTGCCGGTCGTCCCGGAGGTGTAGAGGATGTAGCTCGGCTCGCTCGACTCGAGCCACTCTACCGGAACCTCCTCGCCGAAGTGCTTCTCTCTGAGCGCGGCGTAGTCGAGGTCCCGGCCCTCCTCGAGGTTCAGGTTCTCGTCGATGTGACGGTTGCATACCACAACGTGTCCGGGCGGGTGTTCTGTCATCCCGATCGCCCGGTCCACGAGCGGCTTGTAGCGGATGACGTTGCCGCCGCGCATCCCGGCGTCCGACGTGATCAGGGCCTTCGGCTGGGCGTCGTCTATCCTCCTGGCCAGGTTCTCGGCAGCGAATCCGCCGAAGACGACCGAGTGTATCGCCCCGATCCTGACGCACGCCAGCATCGCGAAGAGCGCCTCGGGCATCATCGGCATGTAGATGACCACCCGGTCGCTGCGCCCGACGCCCAGCTCCCTGAGCGAGGCGGCGAACGCGCTGACCTCGGCGTGGAGTTCGCGGTAGGTGAAGCTCTCCCGTTCGCCGGTTTCGCTCGAGACGTAGACGAGAGCCCTCTGGTCGCCGCGGGTTTCGAGGTGGCGGTCTACGGCGTTGTGGCAGAGGTTCGTCTCGCCGCCGACGAACCAGCGGGCGAACGGCGGGCGCGAGTAATCGAGCACCCGCTCGAAGCCGGTGTGCCAGTCCACCAGCCGTGCCTGCTCGGCCCAGAAGACGTCCCGGTCTTCGAGCGAACGGCGATGGAAGGCCCGGTAGTTGTCAAGGGTCATCTCTCCTCCCTTCCCTTCGCGGGAGCCTCGCTCCACACGGGTGAAGGATACAACGCGAGGGCGGCATTCTCCGGCTAGACCCGCTCCCTCCGGGAGGAGGCGAGCAGCAGGAGGAGCGCGCCGACCACGATAGCCGTGTCGGCCAGGTTGAAGACGGGCCAGTGCTCGAGCGGCCAGAACCGCAGATCGAGGTAGTCGGTGACCTCGCCGCGCAGGAGACGGTCGGCCAGATTCCCTGCCGCGCCTCCCAGCACGAGACCGCACCCGAGGGTGACGGACTTCGAGGGGCCTAAAGAGAAGAGTATCCAGAGCACGAACCCCACCGCGACCGCGCTGCCGGCGACGAGCAGCATGCTGCGGCCGGCGAGGATGCCAAAGGCACCGCCGGAGTTCTCGATGTAGGTGATGTCGAGCACGCCGGGGATCGCAACCACGCTCTCACCGAGGCGCATAGAACCGCGCACGGCGCTCTTGACCGCCTGGTCCAGGATCAGCACCAGGGCCGCGACGGCGAGCGTCGCGAGCAGGTAGAGCGCGGCGCTCGTCTTCTGGTGTCCGTGGTTTTTCTGTACGTTCAACGTCCCGGATGATCGTACCATCACCGCCGGGCAGCCGTCTCAGAGAAGCGCCTGGATGAGCAGCGCCAGGGCTACCACCGTCGCGACCCAGAGGAAGATCACGGCGACCGCGGCAACCCGGTTACTGGCCGGGGGCCGTGTGCTTCGAGCCCTCTCGCGGCACTCCGCGAGCACCTCGTTTGGGATGAGGCGTATCGCCAGCGCCACGCCGATTGGGACCAGCACGAGATCGTCCAGATAACCGAGGATCGGGATCGGGTCCGGGATCAGGTCCACCGGGCTCAGCGCATAGCCCGCGACGCAGGCGGCGAAGAGCCGGGCGTGCAGCGGCACCCGGGGGTCTCGGTAGGCCAGATACAGGGCGTGTGCCTCCTGCCCGAGAGCCCGGGCGCGGTCTCTCAGATGATGCAGGGATTTTCTCGGCACCGCCGTGGACACCTCCGGGGGACGACCCACCGCGACTTTACCACACGGTGCGGGGCCGAGACTGTAAAGAGGTCAAAAACGTAGTAACGTTCGCGATTGTGAAATCGAGGATGGACATCACCCGCAAACCCTCCCGGTGGGCCTTCGGGGCTCTGGTGCTCCTGACCCTGCTCGCGGTGGCGCTCGGGGTAGCCGCGCGCGTCTACCACCTGGGTTTCCCGGACAAGAGGATGTGGGACGAGGTCTACTTCCCGGTCTTCGCGCGCAACTACCTGGTGGGCAAGAACTTCTTCGATCTGCACCCGCCGCTCGGCAAGTTCATCATAGCGGTGGGGCTGCTCCTCTACGGCGACACGCCGCTCGGCTGGCGGGTGATGTCCGACGCTTTCGGGGTGGGCATGATCTTCCTCGCCGCCGGGACGGGGTGGTACTTCCTCAGGGACCGGGCTGCGGCCCTGTTGATGGGGCTCTTCGTCGCGGCAGAGACGATGTTCATCGTCTACTCTCGGGCCGGGCTTATGGACGGTATTCTCACCTTCTTCGTCCTGGCGACGATGGCCGCGGCCTGGCGGACGAAGACGCTGCGCGGGGTGGCCTTCACGGCGCTCCTTTTTGGGCTCGCCGTGGCGATCAAATGGGCCGTGGCGCCGCTGGTCATCCCCGCCGGGTACGTGATGTGGCGCAAAGGGTACCTGAGGCCGTTCATCGGGAGCCTGTACATCTCGATCGTCGCGTACCTGATCGTGGTCTACCTCGGCCAGCTCATAAACCACGACCACAACCCCTGGCGGGCGTTCGTGGACGTGTGGCTCTGGCACATAAAGGCGGCGCAGCAGATCACCCGTGCCGTGCCCAACACCGAGGCCTCGCCGTGGTGGGGCTGGCCGCTGATGACCCGGCCGATCCTGTTCTTCTACCGCCCGGCCGCGGCGGGTGAGCCGGTGCGGACCGTGCTCGCGCTGGGGAACCTGGCGATCTGGTGGCCCGCGACCCTCTCGGTGCTCGCCGGGATCTACGAGTTGGGGCGCCGCCTGCTGCTGCGGCTTCCGGTGGCCGACCACCCCCTCGTCCCGATAGTGCTCGGGTGGATCTTCCTGATCCTGCCGTGGGTGCCCGGGACCCGCATCCCGTTCGTCTACAACTACTTCCCGGCCTACGCGTTCGCGCTGCTGGCGCTCGCCTACTGGGCCCTCGTGATCTGGCGGCGCCGGCCGTGGCTGGTGGTGGGCTACTGCGCGGTGGTCGTAGGGGTCGCGATCTACTTCCTGCCGATGACGATGGGGCTCCCGATGAGCCCGGTGAGCCTGAAGGACCACCTGTGGCTTTTGAGCTGGAACCACCCGGAGTACATAAGGACGTTCCAGATCAACCGCATCTTCCCCTACTGAGGCTCGCCGTAGCCGCCGCCCCCCGGGGTCATGACCGTGACCTCGTCGCCGGGGGCGAGCTCCAGGCTTTTCTTCGGCGGCAGCTCCTCTCCGTTCAGGAGGTTTCTGCCGGTTGCGCCGGGACGCCCCCCGCGCCTGCCCTGCGGAGGATGGCGTCTGCGGTCGGTGAGGAGCGAGAGGGTGGCCGCCTCCAGTACCTTCACCGACCGGACGAGCCCGTCGCCGCCGCGGTAAAGGCCCTCTCCGCCGGTGCCGCGTCGGATCTCGTAGCGGGTCACCCGCATCGGGTACTCGAGCTCGAGCGCCTCTATCGGGGTGTTCAGCGTGTTGCTCATCGAGACGTGGACGCCCGAGGGACCGGGACCCTTCGCGCTGGCGCCCTGCCCGCCGCCGATGGTCTCGTAGTAGGTCCAGCCGCGGCCGCCGATGATCAGATTGTTCATAGTCCCCTGTCCCTGCGCCGGCAGCTCCGCGACCTGCGAGAGCGCCGAGATCACCGTGTCCGCGATGCGGTTGGAGGTCTCGACGTTGCCGGCGACGACGGCCGAGGGGCTCCTCGCGTCGAGCAGGCTGCCTTCGGGCACCGAGATCTCGAGCGGGGCGTATGTGCCGGCGTTGGCCGGGACGTCCCCGGGCAAGAGCAGCCGGAGTGCGAAGTAGCAGGCGGAGCGGGTGACGGCGAGCGGGCAGTTCACGTTGCCCGCCACCGCCGCGGCGGTTCCGGAGAAGTCTATCTTCATCTTGTCGTTGCGCACCTCTACGGTGACCCGGATCGGGATGTCCTCCTCCGTCACGCCGTCGCCCTCCAGGTAGTCGGTCGCGGTGTAGACGCCGTCTGGGAGCGCCCGGATCGCCTCTCGGGTGCGCCGCTCGGTGTAGGCGAGGACCTCCTCGAAGGCCGAGAGGACGACCTCCTCACCGCGCCGCTCGATAAGCTCGTTCAGACGCCGCTCCGCGAGGGCGTTCGCGGCGATCTGGGCCCGCAGGTCGGCACGCCGCAGGGCAGGGGTACGGACGTTGGCCAGGATGAGGTCGAGGACTTCGTCCTGGTACTCTCCTCCCCGCACGATCCTCACCGGCGGGATGATGAGCCCCTCCTGGAAGATCTCACGCGAAGCCGCCGGCATGGACCCCGGACTCATCCCGCCCACGTCGGAGTGGTGGGCCCGGGTGACGGCGTAACCCAGGATCTTGCCTTCGTGGGCCATGGGGGAGACGAGGGTTATGTCCGGCAGGTGGGTTCCTCCGGAGTAGGGGTCGTTCAGGACGTAGACGTCTCCCGGCGCGGCGCCGAGCACCATGACCGCCGCGACCGCCTCGGGCATCGCCCCGAGGTGGACCGGGATGTGCTCGGCCTGGGCGACCATCCGGCCTCTGGCGTCGAAGATCGCCGCCGAGCAGTCGCGCCTCTCCTTGATGTTCGAGGAGTAGGAGCCGCGGATCAGGAGCGCCCCCATCTCTTCGGCGATGCCGGAGAGGGCGCTGGTGAGCACCGAGAGCGTGACCGGGTCCATCCCGCTAGCCATCCTCTCGCTCCAGCACGAGCGTGCCCGCACCGTCCACCTCCCCGCGCCATCCCGGGCGCACCAGGCACGTGGCCTCGTCGAACTCGACCACCGCGGGGCCCTCGACCCGCGAGCCTTTCCCCATCCTGCTCCTCTTCAGCACCGGAACTTCCTCCCACCCCTCCTCGAACTCTACCCTGCGGCGTTCGGTCACGGGATCTCCCTGCGCCTCTCCTTCTTCGAGCGGCGGTCGCTCTACCGGAGAGATGGCCGTCAGGCGCAGGTTGACCAGCTCGACCGGCTCTTCTTCCATCCGGTAGCCGTAGCGCTGCTCGTGGGCCTCGTGGAAATTCCCTTCGAGCTTCTCCACCACATCCGCCTCGACCGCCAGCTCGAACGCCTGTCCCCGGTATCGCAGGTCCGCCCGGCGGCGAAGACGAGGCGATTCGAGATCCGAGGCGGCCTCCTGCTCCATCTCCACGAAGATGCGTTCGATCTCCTCTGGGTCGGCCGCCGCGAGCGGGCGGAGGAAGGGGAAGACGTAGTCCCGCCTGAGCTCCGAGATGGCCAGACCGAGCGCGGAGAGCACGCCCCCCGCCTTCGGAACGAGCACCGTGCGCATCCCGAGCTCTTCGGCGAGCGCGCAGGCGTGCAGCGGCCCCGCACCCCCGAAGGCGACCAGCGCGAACTCCCGCGGGTCGAGCCCGCGCTCCACGCTGATCACGCGCAGGGCGCGCACCATCTCGGCGTTGGCGACCCTTATGACGCCGAGGGCCGTCTGGTGCGCGTCGAGACCGAGCCTGCGGCCGAGTTTCACGAGGGCTTTCTCCGCGAGCTCCCGCCTCAGGACGACCTCGCCCCCCAGCCGCGCCCCGTCGCGCAGGTAGCCCAGGAGCAGGTTGGCGTCGGTGACGGTCGGATCTTCTCCGCCGAGCCCGTAGCAGGCCGGTCCCGGGTCCGCCCCGGCGGAGTGCGGACCAACCCGCAGCGCCCCTCCGGCGTCCGCCCAGGCGACCGATCCTCCCCCGGCGCTCACCGTGTGCACGTCGACCATGGGCAGTTTGATCGGCACCCCCGCGACCACCGACTCGGTGGTCGTGAGCGCCTCGCCGTCGAGGATCGTGGCGGCATCAGAGCTGGTCCCGCCCATATCCAGCGTGAGGACGTTTTCGTAGCCGCTCGCCCGGGCCACATACGCCGCGCCGACGACCCCGCCCGCAGGCCCCGAGAGCACGCACCCCGCCGCGTTTCGAGCCGCGTGTCCGATCTCCACGACCCCGCCGGAGGACTGCATCACCAGCGGGGAGGGGAGTCCCGCCGCTTTCGCTTTCCGGGAGAGGTTCTCCAGGTAGGAGGTCAGCCTGGGGGCGAGGTAAGCGTCGGCCGCTGTCGTCGAGAAGCGCTCGTACTCCCGGAACTCGGGCAAAACCTCGCTCGAGAGCGAGACGTGCACCCCCGGAAGCTCGCGCCGCAGCACCTCGCCGACGCGCCGCTCGTGCTCGGGATGCGAGAACGAGAAGAGCAGGCACACCGCAACGGCCTCCACCTCCGCCTCGCGCAGCGCCCGCACGGCCTGCCTCAGGCTCTCTTCGCCCAGTGGCTCGATCTCCCCGTCCGGCCCCATCCGCTCGCGCACGGTGAACCTGAGCTCCCGCGGCACCAGGGGCGGCGGGCGGTCCTTCGAGAGGTCGTAGAGCGAGGGGCGGTTCTGGCGGCCGATCTCGATCACGTCCCGGAAGCCCTCGGTCGTGAGGAGGGCCATCCTCGCCCCGCGCCGCTCGAGCAGGGCGTTGGTGGCCACGGTCATCCCGTGGGCGAACGCGGCGACCTCCCTCTCCCGGAGGTTCGCCACGCGGATCGCCGCCATCACGCCCTCCGACTGGTCGCGCGGGGTGGAGGGGACCTTCGCGGTGACGATGCCCCCTTCCACGAGGGCCACCAGATCGGTGAAGGTTCCCCCGACGTCCACGCCCAGCCTGAGCCCGTTGCCTCGCAAGCTGCCCCTCTCTCTCCGGTCTCGCACCTCGTTCAGTTTATCGGGACGAACCGTTTGCCGCGGGTCTCGGGCAGGAGCAGGAGCGCGATGACGCAGGCGGCGTATCCGACCGCACCGAGGGCTATCGCCGCCAGCCCGACCTTCGCAGCGAGGATGCCGATGACGAGCGGGAAGAACCCGCCCACGGCCCTCCCGAAGTTGTAGACGAAGCCCTGTCCAGCCCCCCGGGCGCGGCTCGGGAAGAGCTCGGCCAGGTAGGATCCGAAGCCGCTGTAGATGCCCGAGGCGAAGAACCCGAGCGGGAGCCCGAGGACGACGAGCAACCCGTTCGCGCCTTCGGGGATCCGGGTGTAACCGACGAGGAGCACGGCGCTGAGGACGGCGTAGAGCGCGAAGGTCTTCCTGCGCCCGATCAGGTCGTGCAGGTAGCCGCTGATCACGTACCCCAGGAACGAGCCGATGATCACCGTGGCCAGGTAGGAGCCGGTGCCCACCGCGTTCAGGCCCCGGGCCTTCTCCAGATACGAGGGGAGCCAGGTGAAGATCGAGTAGTATCCGCCCTGCGCCCCGATGGCGAGGAGGGAGGCCGCCGCCGTCCTCCCGATGAGGTCGCGCCGGAAGATCTGGACGAGCGGGCTCCTGGTGGCCCCGCTCTCCACGGCTTCGCGGCTGCGGGCCTCGCGGGCGCGCCGGGTCTTCAGGTAGACCTCCGGTTCGTCGACCTTACGCAGCACGTAGAGGATGAAGAGGGCCGGTACTATCCCGATCCAGAAGAGCACCCGCCAGGCCACATCCTGCGGCAGGAGGCTGAAGACGACTGTGAAGGCGACCACCGCCCCCGCCCAACCCGGCGCCCAGGCGCTCTGTACCCAGCCGAGCACCCTGCCTCTCTGCGCAGGGTCCGCCATCTCCGAGACCAGAAGCGCGCCGGCGGCCCACTCGCCGCCGAACCCCAGCCCCTGCAGCGCCCGGAAGAACAGCAGCGCCTCGTAGTTCGGCGAGAGCCCGCTCAGAAACGTCCCGCCGCAGTAGAAGGCGATCGCGAGCACCAGCGTCCTGACCCTGCCTATCCTGTCGGCGAGGAGCCCGGCCAGAACACCCCCGAGCGCCGAGACGACGAGGCTCACGGTCGCGATGAGTCCCGTCTGACCTCCGGAGAGGGCGAAGGTTGCCGCGATCCCGGAGAGCGCGAGCGAGAGTATCTGGTAGTCGAACCCGTCGAAGGCCCATCCCCCGAAGCTTGCCCAGAACGCCGGGCGGCCCTTCTCCCCGAGAGAGCGGTACCACTCGAAGCTGAACGTGTCCTTGAGAGAGGCGTTCTGTGTCTGATTCCCGGCCACCATATTCCTCCTTCGCTCCCCGTAAGAAAAACACAACCGCCTCCGGCCTGCAGAGGAAGCCGGAATTTGACCCTGCATCCCTGAACGGCGAGACTCTCACCGGAACGAGAAGGGAGGAATGCGTGATGCGTTTGCCCGAAGGAGCCCGCATCTTCGATCTGGAGCAGCCGCGGACGGAGGCGATGCCGGTCTACCCCGCGCACCGCCCCGGCTACTCCTACCTGCTGCACCGCCGCCACGAGGACGAGTACGAGCCCGAGACCTCAGGTCCACGCTCGAGCGCCTCGGGGATCATCTTCTGCACCGACCACACCGGCACCCACATAGACGCCATATGCCACCAGTCGAAGGATCTGAGGCTCCACGGCAGCATCCCGGTGGGTGAGGCGCAGGGCACGCGGGGCTTCTCCACCCTCGGGGTCGAGGAGATCCCACCCATAGTCGCCCCGGGTGTCCTCCTCGACGTGGCGGCCAAGGAGGAGGCCGGGGCTCTGGAGCCCGGCTACGCCGTGACCGCGGAGGATCTGGCGGAGTGCTGCCGGCGGCAGGGCGTGGAGGTTCCGGAGGGCGGGGTCGTCCTGGTACGCACTGGAAACGCCCGCCGCTGGGATGACGTCGAGAGCTACCTCGCCGGACCGGGAGTCTCGACGGAGGCTTCACGCTGGCTGGCGGACAGAGGCGTTGCGGCGGTGGGAGCCGACAACGTGGCGTGGGACGTGCCGGGGCGGAGGGACCCAGAGCTGGGATGTCTGCTGCCCGGGCATCTGATCCTGCTGGTCGAGCGGGGGATCTATATAGTCGAGAATCTCATGCTCGAGGAGCTCTCTTCCGAGGAGGTGTACGGGTTCCTCTTCGTGTGCGCCCCACCCAAGTTCGTCGGAGCGACCGGTGCTCCGGTCAGGCCGCTGGCGATCGCCGGCCCGCGGGGTTAGGTTTCCCAGCCCGACTCGTCGTTGTGCTCCCCAAGGAGCGGCGGGTGGCGCCGGATGCCGGGCCTCCTGCCGTCCAGTAGGAGGGGCGAGCCGACGGTCCGGAGGTCGCCCGCCGTCGGGTGTTCCACGCTCTGCAGGATGCCCGAGGCGAGTACGTGCGGGTCCCGGAAGACCTCGGTGAGGCTGTTTACCGGTCCGCATGGCACTCCTGCCTCCCTGATCCTTCGTACCCACTCCTCTGCCCTGCGACCCTCGAACACCCGCTGCAGCTCCGCGACCAGCTCCCGACGGTTCTCGACCCTCTTCGGGTTGGTCGCGTAGCGCTCGTCTTGGGCCAGGTCTTCCCGTTCTATCGCCCGGCACATCCTGGTGAACTGGGCGTCGTTGCCGACGGCGAGGGCTACCGGCCTGTCGGAGGCGTGGAAGGTCTGGTAGGGGACTATCGTGGGGTGCTCGTTGCCCATCCTCCCGGTGTCCTCGCCGCTCACCAGATACTCCTGAGCGCGGTTGGCGAGCCATGAGAGCGTGCTCTCGAAGAGCGGGACTTCTATACGCATCCCTTCGCCTGTCTCAGAGCGCCGGCGCAGCGCGGCCAGTATGGCCGTCGCCGCGTACAGCCCGCACACGATGTCCGCGACCGCCACCCCGACCTTCGTCGGCTCTCCGTCGTGGTGTCCGGTTATCCCCATGATCCCGGCCCGCGCCTGCACGAGGAAGTCGTAGCCCGGCTCGTTCTCGTCCGGACCGGGCCCGAAGCCGACTATCGAGCAGTAGATGAGGCCGGGGTTCTCCTCTTTCAGCGCATCGTAGCCGAGCCCGAGCTTTGCGAGGGCGCCGCGCCGCAGGTTTTCGATGAGCACGTCGGCGCTGCTGGCGAGCTCCCTGACCCGCCCGAGGTCCTTCTCGGTCTTGAGGTCCAGCTCCACCGAGCGCTTGTTGCGGTTGACCGAGAGGAAATACGCCGACTCCCCACCGGCGAACGGCGGGCCCCACTGACGGGTGTCGTCTCCCTTCCCGGCCCTCTCTACTTTGATCACGTCGGCCCCGAGATCCGCGAGCACCATAGTGGCGAACGGGCCTGCGAGGACCCGTGAGAGGTCCAGCACCCTCAGGCCCTGCAGTGGAAGCTCTTCTCTCTCGTGGGGTATCGGTTGAGCTCCTTCCTGTACCATCGTACCGGAGTTTACCGGAGAAGGGGACAGCCTACCTGAGGCCGCCTCTGAACGGCTGATATATTCTCCTGCAGGCTCGTCAGCGGTTTGACGGAAGGAGATCAGAGATGTCACGGATGCACGCGGTGCTCGTCGAGGAGTTTGGGGAACCGGAGGTTTTGCGTTACGGAGAGACCGATCGTCCTTCACCCGGCGAGGGCGAAGTCCTGATCGAGGTTCGCGCCGCGGGCGTCAACTACGCCGATACCATGCGTCGCAGAAACACCTACCTGGTGCCCCAGGAGCTGCCGTTCATCCCCGGCTCGGAGGTGGCCGGGATCGTCGCCGGAGTGGGAGAGGGTGTGCGTGGTGCCTCGGTCGGCGACCGGGTCGTCGCGCTCGTAGGGACCGGCGGCTACGCCGAGTACGTCATAGCCCCGGCAGATGCACTGATTCCCATCCCCGACGGCCTGGGCTTCGACGAGGCCGCCGCCGTCCCGCTGCAGGGCCTGACGGCCTACCACATCCTCAAGACCTCCGGCCGGCTCGCGGAGGGGGAGAGCGTCTTGGTCCACGCCGCCGCCGGAGGCGTCGGAAGCCTGGCGGTACAGATGGCGAAGCTTATGGGGGCGGGGACCGTCATCGCCACCGCGAGTAACCGGGAGAAGCTCGAGCTCGCAGCTTCTCTGGGCGCGGACGTCCTGATCGACTACACCTCCGAAGACTGGCCGGAGAGGGTGAGGGAGGCCACCGGCGGGCGCGGGGCGGACGTGATCCTGGAGATGGTCGGCGGAGACTTCCCCGAGAAGAACCTCTCCTGCCTGGCGACCTTCGGGCGGATGGTCGTCTACGGTGCGGCGAGCGGCCAGCGGGGAAGCCTGACCCCGGCGAGCCTGATGTACCGCAACCAGACCGTCACCGGTTTCTACCTCCCCCGTATAACATCCCGACCGGAGATCTTCGTCCCGAGCCTGCAAGAGATGCTCCGCTGGCTCTCGAGCGGCGAACTCAGGTTGACCATCGGCGGCCGCTACCAGCTCGAGGACGCATCAAAGGCCCACACCGACATGGAGGGACGCAAAACCACCGGCAAGCTTATCCTGAACCCCTAGAGAACGTCCGGCTCAGCCGGTGTGGAAGATCGCCCGCACTATCCGGCACAGTGCGTAGAGCGCGGCATAGCCGAGCCCGCCCCCGCGCCGCAGGTCGAACATGCGAATCAGAAGCGCATGAGCCTTGCTCTGCGCAAAACCAGACTGCGGCACTACCCGCCGCTCCTCCTCTACCGTCTCCTCCGTCCGAGCCTTCTCCATCTCCATGGTGACTCCACACTCCGCTTCCATTCTCTTCACACCGGCATCTTAGCACCGCCAGGCGTCCGTTTACGGTCGATCATTTTACATTGACAGACAATATAAATGCACGTTAATATAATTCACCATGAGCGTGGAGAGAAAAGAGGAGATTACGGAGCGTCTGGTCGAGGATCTGATGTCGCTCTGGCGCATTCTGCGTGGGGTGACCAACCCGGTGAGGAGGGGGGAGATCACGCCGCAGCAGTACTGGCTCTTGCGCCAGCTGTGGCGTGGGGGGCCGATGAGCATCGGGGAGGTGGCGAGGGTGCTCGGGGTCACGCAGGGTTCTGCGACGAGCGCCTGTCAGAGGCTCGAGAGGGCCGGGATGGTCAGGAGGGAGCGGCGGGCGGACGATGAGAGGGTCGTTATGGTCGAGCTCACGGAGAAGGGGCGCGAGCAGTATGAGGGGTGGAAGAGGCGGCGGCGCGAGGTGCTCTCCGGGCTCGTCTCGGTTCTCGATCGGGAGGAGCAGATGGAGCTCAGCCGGCTCATAGAGCGGGTTCTTGAGGCCGCGGAGGCGGATTGATGGCGGCGGCCGTCGAGGTGAAGGGGCTCTTCAAGCGCTACGGGGACGTCGTCGCCGTGGGAGGGGTGGACTTCGAGATCGCCGAGGGTGAGGTTTTTGGTCTCATCGGGCCCAACGGGGCTGGGAAGACGACGACCATCCAGGTGATGACCACCCTCGTTCCTCCGACCTCCGGGAGGGTGATCGTCGGCGGGCTCGACGTGGTGCGCGAGGGGTTTCGGGTACGTTCGATGCTCGGGTACGTTCCACAGGCGCTCTCCGCGGATGGTTCGCTGACGGGATACGAGAACCTGCTCATCTTCGCGAAGCTGCTCGGGCTCCCGCGGGAGGAGCGCAAAAAGCGCATCGAGATGGCGCTCCGGAGGATGCGGCTCGAGGAGGCCGCCGGGAGGCTGGTGAAGCAGTACTCCGGCGGGATGGTGCGCCGTCTCGAGATAGGGCAGGCAATCCTGCACCAGCCGCGGCTGCTGGTGCTTGACGAACCCACCATCGGGCTCGACCCCACGGCCCGGCGCTCGGTATGGGAGGTCATAGAGGAGCTGCGGGAGGCCTCCGGGATGACCGTGCTCGTCACCACCCACTACATGGAGGAGGCAGAAGCCAACTGCGAGCGGGTCGCGATAATGAACCACGGCCGGATCGCCGCGATCGGCGCGCCGGAGGAGCTTAAACGGGGCATAGGACGTCCCGACGGTACGCTGGAGGATGTCTTCACCGAGCTCACCCGGGATCAGGCCGAATCGGGAGGGAGCTATCGTGAGACGAGGCAGCTACGCCGGAGGGTCCGGCGCTTCGGTTGAGGTGGGGCCGCCGCCGGCGGACTTTCTGGATGCCCTGGGGCGCTATCTGAGGGGGGCGGCGGTGGTGGCGGAGATGGAGATGAGGAAGCTGCGCCACGATCCCACGGAGATCTTCACGCGGGCTGTGCAGCCGGTCTTGTGGCTCGTGGTCTTCGGGCAGGCCATCTCCCACCTGCGGGCGATACCGACGGGACATGTCGACTACCTGACCTTCATGGCTCCCGGCATCCTCGCGCAGTCGCTGATGTTCATCTCGATCTTCTACGGGCTCACCATAATCTGGGACCGGGATCAGGGTATCCTGCAGAAGCTGCTGGTGATGCCCGTGCCGCGGGCGAGCTTCGTGACCGGCAAGGGGCTCGGGGCAGGGGTGCGGGCGACGAGTCAGGCCGTGGTGATCTTCATCATCGCGCTCGTGGTCGGCGTGAAGTTCCACTGGAGCGTGCCGGGCGTCGTCGGGACTCTCGTCGCGGTGGTGGTCGGTGCGAGCCTCTTTTCGACCATCTCGATGCTCGTGGCGATAGTCCTCAAAACCCGTGAGCGATTCATGGGCTTCGGGCAGGTGATCACGATGCCACTGTTTTTCGCGAGCAACGCGATCTACCCGGTCGGGATGATGCCGGGCTGGCTGAAGGCGCTCGCCACGGTCAATCCGCTCAGCTATCTGGTCGATCTTTTGCGGGGGTATCTGGTTTCGGGACGGGTTCCCGGGGCCGCCACGGACTGGGCGGTTCTGCTGGGGGTATTGGTTCTGGCCCAGGTCGTCGCCGCGCGCACCTACCGGAGGATCCTCATCTGAAGCGGTGCACGGGCTCCGGAAGGGGATCTCAGCCTTCGGAGCGTACCCTGCAGGTGCGGGGGTGGCTGTTCAGGCGCACCGCCTGGTAGAACTCCCCGCCCGCGCAGGGGAGGAGCTTCATCCCGTAGGCCTCGAAGGAGGATACGTACTCGTCCTCCGTACCGTCCGGGAATTCGATGTATACCGGCCCCTTCCCTTCCTTCAGGTAACGTCTGGCCAGATCCCGCCACAGGTGCGCTTCGTACACGCCGAGCCGGTCCTCTTCGAGGAAGGGAGAGATTATCCGCACGTCTCTCCTCCTGTGCTCGATGAGCTGCATGTACCAGGCGCTCACGCCGTCGGTTATGAGCGTGGAGTGAAGGGGGAGCTCTGTGGAGAGGACCTCTATCTTCGTCTGGACGATGTGGTCTTTCGAGAGGTTCACGGCACGGTAGGTGTGGGCGGCGGCCGTCGCAGCAGGGGCTAACGTCAGCAGCAGGACCAGAGCCGCCGGCGCCCACACGAACCTCCCGATCATGAGCCCGAAACGCCGCAACCCGTGCAGGAGGTCCGTGATCTTCGCCAGGCCCTCCGCGGTGAGCAGGGTTGCCACCAGGTAGGTCTCTATGAAGTAGACCCAGATGTCCGGGATGTCGTACTCCAGATCGAAGAGCAGCCACCCGCAGAAGAGCACCGCGAACATCGCGAGCACGGGACGATCCCGGCGGGCCAGGCTCAGCAGGCCGATCAGGGCGACGGGCAGGAGCACCGGAGGGAACTGGTGCAGGAGGTGTGAGAGGTAGTACTCGAGGCGCCCGGGGAGCTGTCCGGGGCCGAAGACGAACATCTGGGCCCGGAACGGTCCGCCGGTCATGAACGAAAGGATCTCCCGAGGCGTTGAGAGCGGGTAGGTGCTGAGCGGAGGATGAGCGGCGGCCCGCAGCGGGATATAGAGGTAGGGGAGAAGGCCCAGGAAGAACATGCCCGTTCCCCCGAGCCACAGCTTGAGGCTGCGCAGCCTCGTGCGGTCCGCCGAGTACACGAGCGCGAGCCCCGCGGGAAGCAGCATGCCGCTCGTCAGGTGGTTGGTCAGGGTGAGCCCCGAGAGCAGCGCGGCGGCGAGCAGGCTGCGATCCCGGCGTTTCCGGTGCCAGTGGAGCAGCGCGAGCAGCACCAGGGCTATGAGGAGGGCGTTCAGGATGTAGACCTCCGCGATCACGGCCTGGCTCCAGAAGGCCGGGCTCACCCCGAACAGCAGGGCCGCCGCGGCGGAGGCGAGGACGCGCCCGGTCAGCAGGCGCGCCACCAGGAAGAGGACGAAGACGGCCGCTGCGGCGTAGACCGCGGAGGCCAGGTTGATGCGGTAGGCCTCGTTCCCGAAGGGTAGATACGTGAAGAGCTTGCCGAGCAGCATGTACGTGGGATAACCCGTTGGTAGGGGGATGCTGAGGTAGGGGATCCTGATCTGGAAGAGCCCGGAGTCCGCGAGCCCGTCGACCAGGTTGCGCTGCAGGGGACCCGGGGCCAGTGTCTTCAGGTACAGCAAAAAAGATACCAGCGCGGCCGTTAGGCCCGGGATCAGGTGTGGTACGCACTGTCTGAATCTCATCGCAGGGTGCGGAAGACGTATACCCTTGGCCCCCCGTGCTTCCTGACGATTCGGTCCTTAGAAAACTCTCCAGTTACGTGCACGCTCTCGTAGAGCGGGGAGCCGCCGTAGAAGAGTTTTTCGTGCAGAAGCACGTAATTGCGCCGGATTCCAGGACTCAAATGAGGACTGTGGCGCCCGTGTACGTCGTCCAGGTATACCAGGTATCTGTACCTGCCTCTGCGTATCATGCTCCGCAGGACGCCGGGGTTGATCCTGCAGGCGTCGAGGGCCGTGCGCCTCGCCGTCGGATGATGATCAAGGTAGTAGGAGAGATCTGCGCTCGAGCAGTAGGCGAGCAGCGAACGAGGGTGGTTCTCGCTGGCGTGCACGGCGTAGGAGACCGCCTCCCGCAGCTGTTGCTTCTGGGGGGCCGTGTAGTAGTGGACCCCGAAGATGAGCTCTCCCAGAAGCAGCCCCCCGAAACACAGCACCGCCGCCGGACGCACGAAACTCCGTCCCGGTCCCGAGGTGATCCGTACCAGCGCCCTCGCCACGAGCAGGTAGGCGGCGGGCAGCGATCCTATCAGGTTGCGCTCGGTGAGCAGCGAGGTGGATGAGAGGGCGGAGAAGACGGAGGTGGCCGTGAAGGGAGCTAACAGCCACGCCCCCAGTAACGGGCCCTGCAACCCGGTTCTCTCCTTTCGCCGGTGTTCCCACCACCCGAGCGGCAGGTAGCAGATGAGTCCCCAGCCGATGAGAGCGATGACGAGCGAGCCTCCGAAGGCGAAGGTCAGATACTGCGCGAAAAAATCCGCCTTCGGTTTGGGCATCCAGGAGACGGCTCCACGGTTGTTGGTGAACTGGTGGGCGAGGAAGGGAAGCCAGGGTACGTAGGCGAGCGCGACCGGGATGTAGGGCACCAGCGCCCTGACCACCCGCCTGCGGGCGAGGACGAGGAAGGCTACTCCTTCCAGGATGACGAGCAGGAGTCCGAAGTAGTGTACGTAGGCGCAGAGGACGGCGCTGACCACATAACCCGCGGTGTCCGGGAGTGGGAGTTCGCCCTTCGTCCTCAGCTCCTGCAGCATCCCCCACCAGAAGTAGACGGTGAGGATGGAGAGGAAGAGCAGGACCGAGTACGCTCTCACCTCCTGGCTGTAGTATACGAGAGCCCACGACACCGCAGCGAGCAGCGCCGCCGCGAGCCCTTCCCGGTCGGAGTAGAGGCGTCGCCCGAGCAGGAATACGGCGGGCACCGAAAGGATCCCGGCCACCGCGGAGGGAAGCCTGAGTGCCCAACCGCTCTCTCCGAAAATCTGCTTGTCGAGGTACAGGAGGACGTAGTAGCCCGGTGGCTGGGTATCCGTGAAGGCGCCGCGCACCGCCTCGAGCACGCTGTGGCCGCTCAACCGCCAGCTCGAGAGTTCATCTCCCCAGAGTGACTGGGTCCCCAAATGATAGAGGCGCAGCCCGGCGGCCAGTACGACGATGGCCGTGAGCACGAGCAGCGTCTTCGCCTCTCCGGCGAGCGTTTTCTCAGGCTTCACGCCCGTTTGGAGAACCTCCCTCCGTTCGCCTGATTTAACAGGATAGATAACGCTGGCGTATACGAAGCCGGGAGCCCAGGGTTTCACCCGACCGAGTCGCGGAGTAAAGGAACGATGGATGCGCCATTGAGCAGAGGCTTCCCGTTCCTGCCGTTCACAGGAACCTGGAGAGTGGGCGATGCTGGGGTCGAACCAGCGACCTCTGCCGTGTGAAAGCGGTGCGGGAGTTTTCAGGAGATCTCTGCACTTTACAAAATGCCTGCAAAAACGCGATATTTGCAGGCTACGGCTCTTCCTGAGTTTTCAGATTATTCACCCCGGTTGCTGCACGGTTGCTGCACCCCATCCTCCGGCCTCTTTCAGGTCGAAAAGCACCCGTGCACCGCTTGCGATCGTCAGGGAGGGGATCGGAGATGGGGCAGACCGAAGCTCCCGGAGGGCCTCTCTGTGCGCTTTGGCGAAACTCCGGTAACTCGCGTAACTCCAGTCCGGATTTCTCTCGTTCCACAATCGCCATAATGCTTCGTATGGAGGTCGGTTGCCGTTCTTGTCGGTGTGGCTCTCTACGAACTTCAAGACTTCCAGTCTTCGCAGCGAGAGGGGGCGGTAGTGCTTTCCGCGCACTTTTCGCTGTGCGTTGCGGTATACGCACTCTACCGCTTCCGGCGGCACAGCCGGCGAGGCCTCCAGGATTATCCGGCCCAAAACACGCTCACCGCGACTGGGTTGAATCGAAGCTCCGCTCTTGTTGGTCAGCTCGTAAGTCACCCGGATTTGGTTAACCCGGATCTGGTTCGCATGCGGAGGTTCGCCGGTGAGTATGAACCGCGCGGCAGCTTCTTCTTCCCAGCCGTACTCCTCTGCAAACCAGTTACAGGCCTTACGAAGCTCGTGTGCAGCCCGGGCTACCCAGCTTGCGAGGTCGTCTTGGCCTTCTTCTGGGGACTTGTCCGCAGCCGCGATGAGCCGCATGACTTCCTCCGGGTGGTCGGATAGACCCGTTTCACGCAGGAGCGGCCGCAGAGGCGCCACGTCCCTCTCCGCCCACATCGCCTGGATCTCCGCCAGGCTCGTGGCATGACCATCCTCTATGGTTTCGATCTCCGCCGGGATGGTACGCTTTTTTATCTCCCCTCCACTCCCCGTCCCGCCGGGGTAAGCCCGAGTCAGCGCGTCTATCTCGTTGATGATGATCTCGACAGCCCTATCCCGGTCGTCCTGAAGGCAGGCATCTTCAACATAACCCCGCTTCCGCAGGTAGTCCCTTGTTGGCTCAGGAACTTTGCCATCACCCTTTTTCGAAGCCCTGAGTCGCTTCTCTACCAGTTCCCACAGCGTCTGTTCGTTCATGTGTCCATTTAATTTATTTCTAATGGACACAGTATAAAGCACGCGCGTGCAGGAACACTCACGAAATTTTTAGGAGACTCCATGCTGAAAGAAAACATAGCGCAAGAGTGGATCAGCTATCCAGATGCCGAGCGATACTCCGGGCTCTCTCACACGACATTGTGGCGATACGTTTCTTCTGGCGAGATCAAGAGCGCGCGCGTCGGACGAAGCGTGCGTATCCATCTTCCAAGCCTCCGCGAGTTCATGGAAGAGCGCGCGTCGAGCAAATAAAAAGCCCCGAAGGGGACTTCAAATGCTTGTACTCGATGATCATCAAGAAACACTGCTCATGCTGCGCGACTATCTGAGCAGACATCCCGAGCTCGAGCCCGGGCCGGAGGAGCTCGCTGAAAAGCTCGACGTGGACGTGTTCGCAGTTAGCGTAGCGCTCGAAGCGCTGCGTGATGATGAAAGCGAGCTGCTCGCATGAGCGCACGAACACTCGCAGTAGCGCGACGCTATCTCGAGCGTGGTTTCGCGGTGGTCCCGATCCCGGCCGGCGAGAAAGCCCCAAGGATACCGGGCTGGCAAGAGCTCAGGCTCAAGCCGGAGGACCTGCCGAAGCACTTCTCCAACGGTGCCAACATCGGGCTGCTGCTCGGGAAGGCTTCCAATGGGCTGGCGGATATCGACCTCGACGCCGAAAAGGTGTTGAAGATTGCGCCGCGGTTCCTCCCCCCGACGCTCACCTCGGGCCGCGACTCGAGGCCGCATTCGCACTGGTGGTACTGCTCGCCGGGGGCAGCGAGCCGGGACTGGAAGGCCCCGGACGGCGCAAAGCTCGTGGAGCTGCGCTCGACGGGGCGTCAGACGGTCGTACCGCCGAGCGTTCATCCGTCTGGCGAGAGATACGTCTGGCATGGCGGAGAGCTCCAGGAGATAGGCGCAGAAGAGCTCCACCGCCGGTGCCGGGAGCTCGCCACCGCCGCTCTGATAGCGCGGCACGTGCCACCGCACCGTGACGCGGGCGGAGGAGGACGGCACGAGTTCGCGCTGGCGCTGGCTGGCTTCCTACTCCGTCCCGGCCGGCTCGATGCGGAGCTCGTGGAGAAGCTTCTTCTCGCCGCTTGGGATGCCGCAGGCTTCCCGGACGAGCGGGCCCGCCGGGAGGCGCACGGCGATATCCAGCGTATCGTCTCCGACACTGCGCGGAAAATCGCGGCCGGGGATCCGGCCACTGGCGGGCCGGCGCTGGAGGAGATGGCGCCGGGCCTGGTGCATACGCTTCGTTCGTGGTGGGTGTGGACGCGGAGCGATGCCCGTGAGCGTGGGACCGGAAAGACAGCCTGTGTCACGCCGCTCGATGCCGTGGAGCCGGAGGAGGTTTCGTGGCTCTGGCCGGGGCGGATCCCGCTCGGGAAGATCACGCTGATAGACGGGGACCCGGGTACCGGCAAGAGCGCGATGACCACGGACCTCGCCGCACGCGTGACGCGGGGTAGGATGTGGCCTGACGGCGCACAGTGCCCGGCTGGCGGCGTGGTGCTTCTCTCGGCGGAGGATGGCCTTGCGGACACCATACGTCCGCGTCTGGACGCAGCCGGAGCGGACACGTCAAAGATACTCGCACTTACTGCTGTCCGTGACGAGAGGGGCCACGAGCGCCAGTTGGCGATCCCGGAGGACCTGGATCTCATCGAAGATGCCGTCCGGAGCGTGGGCGCGCTACTCGTGGTCATCGACCCCCTCATGGCCTATCTCGCCGGGGATGTCAACAGCCATCGTGACCAGGACGTGCGGCGGGCCCTGGCCCCGCTCGCCCACCTGGCAGAGAGAACCGGGGCGGCTGTCGTGGTGGTGCGCCACCTCAACAAAGCTCAGGGAGGGAACCCGATATACCGCGGCGGAGGAAGCATAGGCATCGTGGGCGCGGCCCGGGCGGGGATGCTCGTCGCCAAAGATCCAGAAGACGAACGCCGGCGCGTGCTCGCACCGGTGAAATCGAACCTCGCACCGCCCGCTCCCTCGCTCCTCTTCTCGCTCACACAAGCACATAAGAGCGGGGCCGTGCGTGTGGAGTGGCACGGAGAGAGCAACCACGACGCAGCCTCCCTGCTCTCCGCTCCGCAAGACCCCGAAGAACGCTCCGCGCTCGACGAAGCGAAAGAGCTACTCGGCGAGCTGCTCGCAGACGGCGAGGTGGAGGCCTCCGCTGTGATGGCCGAAGCACGGAGAGCGCAGATATCAGAGCGTACCCTCAAGCGCGCAAAACGCGAGCTGGGGATCCTCTCAGAACGCCGGGGAGATTGTAACAAGCGCGGAGGGGGAACCTGGTTCTGGAAGCTCCCGGCGATTAAGAGTGCCAAACCCAAACCTTGGCACTCTAAATCGGAAACGGACCGTACTGACGCAGAGAATTCCGCTTATTCAAGCCAAAAATCCGACCTCGGATTAAGGGTGCCAACGATTAAGGGTGCCAAACCCCCTGGCACTCTTAATCAAGTAGCTACAAATCGTTACGAAACTTCCGGGGAAGACGAAGACCTCCCCTGCCGCGTTCACGGCGAGCGGCAGTGTGAGGACTGCTGGCGGCGCGTGTGGCGCCTGGTCCACGAGGGCATGAGCGAGGACTGGGCAATCGCGGAGGTGATGCAGACGAAAGAGGAGCTGTTCTCATGACAGAGGGGGAGGGGGTGGTCGTTAGTGCCGAAATGCCCGGCGATCACGCGCTCCGGAGGGCCCTGTAAGGGGGTCGTTCCACCGGGCGCTACCTACTGTGTGGCTCACGACCCAGCCCGCAGGGAAGAGCGCCGCCGCAACGCACGGAAGGCGGGCCGGGCCCGCTCGAGAGGCGAGCTCAAGGACGTGAAGGCGTGGCTGCTCAAGCTCGCCTCTGACGTAGAGGAGGGCCGGCTGGATCCCAGGGTGGGCTCTATCGTCTCGCAGATACTCAACGTCTTCTTGAGGAGTGTGGAGGTGGAACGAAAGATCAAAGAGACCGAAGAGCTCGAGGAGCGCCTGGAGGCTTTGGAAGGCGTCCTGAAGAGGAGGAAGGCAGGGTGAGCAGCAAGAACGGCCTCGGCAGGCTCTACGACCGCCTGACTCCTGACGAGAGGTTCAGGCTGGATGTGGAGGCCGTCTCGCGTGGCGACGAGGCGGAGTCCAGAAGGCTCGTGGATAGTTGTCCAAGAAAGACCTACACCCAGAACGACGATGCCTTTGTCAGAAGGTGCGAGGCGGCCAAAGACATCACGCTGTGTTTGTGCATAGACCTCTTGGGGCGTCTCGGCAGGCTGGATGCGGTGAGGGCCCTCAGGGAGACCCTGCCCTATGGGCGCACGGTCTTCACCAACGAGATCCACACAGCCTACCTGCAAGGGCACGAGGCAGGAAGCCGCTACGCCTGGGCGCGGGCGGGGAAAGAAGGAGACCCGCCAGGCTGGATGTTCCGGGAGCTGGAAGACGGCTCCTTTGAAACCGACGAAGAGGCAGCGGACCCGGCCATAGAGAAGGCCCTTGAAGCCCTGGAGAAACGTCTCGAAGAGGCGGACATCATGCCTCCTCTGTTCGAGAAGCTGGAGCACGAGCTCGCATTAGAGGCCGCGGCCATCTGGCAGGCTTTCACCCTCTTCTGCCGGGAGGAGCTCGCTCTGGAGCCCGAGAAGCTCGTCAAGGTGTGGATGGAGCCTGCGCTCTCAGCGATAGAAGCCCACAGAGAAGCTCTGGACAAGACCCGGGCAGGGCGGAAGGAGGTGGAGGAGTGCCGACACACTCTGGGGGAGGTCTGGAAAAGGGTTGCCTGATGGGACCATGCTCCCGGCCGTAGCGGCCAGTTTTGGTGCGGTTCTGCCAGGTGCGCTCCGAGACCTCCGCCTCTTTCGCTATCTCGGCGGAGGTCTTCATCCCGCAACGGTTGCGAGGTTAGGATGCCTGCCGTCCCTGCGGCGCGATGATCAGGCTCTCTTGCTTGAGCTACAATAGGGAACGTGGAGAAACGCTCGGAAACAATGAGAAGGTTCGCGGTAGCCATACACCCAGACCCCGAGGATGGCGGCTTTGTCGCCTCCATACCCTCTCTCCCCGGCGTCTACGGGCAGGGAGAGACCGAAGAGGAGGCGCTCGAAGACGTCAAAGCCGCCCTCGAATTCACTCTGGAGAGTATGGCCGAACGCGGGGAGGAGCTCCCTGCCGGAGATGAGATCGTCCGCGAGCTGGCAGTCTAGAAGCCTTGCCGCCGCTTCCACAGCTCTCCGGCGATGAGGCGGTAAAAGCATTCGAGAAACTCGGCTATGAGAGGGTGAGGCAAAAAGGATCCCACATCCGTCTCATCTAGGGCGAGCCCGGGAGAAAACCACTCACCGTGCCGCGAAAGAAGGAGCTCAAGCGGGGTATGCTCCGCTCCCTGATCCGGGACGCCGGGATCTCCGTCGAGGAGTTCATAGAGCTTCTGTAGACGACGCCGTAGGCCCTCGAGCACGCGCCCGGTAGAAAGGGGCTATCTCCTCTAAGTACCTCTTTATTTTCTGACTCCCTAATCTTGTCAAGTAACACTTGATTAATCAATAGATACTTGATAGAATCCTGGAAAATCCGGTAAACTGCGGCGATGGTCAAGGAGGCTGATCTGAATAAGGTGGAGGTGCCGGAGCAGTTCGAGGTCCTGGATGCGGAGGCGCTGGCCCGGCGTCTGGGATTGAGGAGGCAGACGGTACAGGCTTACATGGCTCGTGGCTGGTGGCATCTGGTTCCGCGTCCGAACCGGAAGCTGGCCATGGGACCGATCTGGTACGAACAAAGCGTCCGGGAGTGGGAAAGGAGCAGGGGCAAAGATGGGTAAGCGCGGCAACGGAGAGGGTTCTATCTACCCCGTCAGGGACAGAAGCGGCAGGGTAAAAGGCTACCGCGGGGCCTACTTCGTGCACACGGCGGAGGGGCCCAAGAGGCGCTACGTCTCCGGTAAGACCCGCAAGGATGTTTCCGAAAAACTCGCCAAAGCCCTCAGCCAGCGTGCAGATGGTCTCCTCTTCGATGCTGGCGCCATGACGGTCGGGGAATATCTGGAGCGGTGGCTCGAGGACGTGGAAGGCACGGTGCGCCGGAGCACCTTCGAGAGGTACGGATATGCCGTACGGCCCCATATAAAGCCCGCGCTTGGCAAGATGAAACTCAAAGATCTCACCCCGGCACACCTGCGCTGGTTCTACCGGGAGCGGCTGGACTCCGGACTCAGTGCCGCCACGGTGCACAAGCTGCACGTCGTCTTGCACAAGGCGCTCTCCCAGGCCGTCTCCGATGGTCTCATACCACGCAACGTGGCCTCCGGGATGAAGCCGCCCAAGATCCACCGGGAAGAGATCAGCCCTCTCACAGAAGAGGAGGCCCGCCGCCTTTTGGAAGCCGCCCGTGGAGACAGGCTGGAAGCCCTCTACGTGCTCGCCCTCTCCACCGGGATGCGCATGGGAGAACTCTTGGCCCTCGAGTGGGAGGATGTAGACCTGGAGCGCGGCCTGTTGCGTGTCCGGCGCACCCTCACCCAGGCGAACGGATCCTTCATCCTTGGGGAGACAAAGACAAAGAAGAGCCGGCGCACCATCCGGCTCACGTCCGGTGCCGCCTCAGCGCTCAGGGCCCACCTCTCCCGCCAGCTGGAGGAGATGGAGCGGATGGGGTCCCTCTACGAGCCCGGCGGGCTCGTCTTCGCCACGGAGACCGGCACCATCATCAACCCCTCCAACCTGCGTAACCGCTCCTTCAAGCCGCTACTGAAGCGGGCAGGGCTGCCGCCTATCCGCTTCCACGATCTCAGGCACACCTGCGCCACCCTGCTGCTCTCCAAAGACATAAACCCGAAGATAGTCTCGGAGATGCTCGGGCATTCCTCCATCAGCATCACCCTGGACATCTACTCCCACCTTCTGCCGGATATGCAGGAGAAAGCCGCAAAAGCCCTCGAGGAGACGCTCGGCTGACCATCTCCTTGCAGCTACGATGAATGATTGAGAAACCGTGAGAAACGACAGGGAAACAAAGATGCACGGGACGTTCACGGCCATATTCGAGCGTGGGGAGGACGGGTGGTGGGTCGCCACCTGCCCGGAGGTTCCCGGGGCCATCACCCAGGGGAAGACCATCGAGGAGGCCCGGGAGAACCTCAAGGACGCGATAGAGCTCGTGCTGGAGGTCATGCGGGAGGATGCCGAGCGTGAACTTGAGGGCAAGGAAGGCGTGATCCGCGAGACCCTGGAAGTTCGAAGCGCCGCGCGCTCATCGAGCACCTCTCCGAGCACGGCTGCATCTTGGGAAGAGAAGGAACGGAAGGCACTCCATCTACCAGAACCCCGCACCGGCAAGCGTACCAGCGTCCCGCGCCATACGGAGATAGACAACCTCACGGCACGCAAGATCTGTGAGCAGCTGGGGATCCCGGCCCCCTGAGATCATTCTCCGCGTTGCTGCACGGTTGCTGCACAGAGGCCCCGGCTCGAACCGGGGCCTCTGTGCCGTTCGCTGAATTTTTCCTGCAAATCAGCGCCTTTACAGAGTGGGCGATGCTGGGGTCGAACCAGCGACCTCTGCCGTGTGAAGGCAGCGCTCTCCCGCTGAGCTAATCGCCCCTGGGACCGTGAAAATATACCATCCGAAGGTGCGTTTGTTAAGCTCGCGCAGAGCTCCGTGTGTCGGATACGGGGTACGGTGCGGAGATATAATGCCCCGGATCCCTTGAATCTGCGGCGGGAAGGAGCGTGAAACGATGGAGAGAGGAGAGGGCGCGGAATCCGGGAGCCTGGAGCAGGTCGTAGAGGGGCTGCGCTCGCTCTCCGGGGAGGTGGAGTCGTGCGCCGTGCTCTCACCGGGAGGTGAGCTTCTCTACTCTTCCCACCTGGAGGGGGTGGAGCGTGAGAGAGTCGGTGCGGTGCTGCGGGCGCTCTCAGAGGCCGTGCGGGACGCGGCGCGGCGCAACGGCAAAGAGCGGGCCGAGCGGGTCAGGATCAGGACGGAGCTGGGGTGTCTGCTCATAGTGTCGCTCGAGAACGGCGGTGCCCTGTTCGCGACCACCTCTCCTCAGGCCCGTACCGGTCTCGTGCTCTACGACATGCGCAGCATCAGGGGGGAGTTGGTGAAGGCGATGAGAGGAGGCCGGGGTTGAGCGGTCGGAGGGAACTGAGGTTGCTGCTCGCCGGCGCGCTGGCCGGCGGCGCCCTGGTCGGGCTGGCGGCGATCGGGAGGTTTCGATCGAAGGGCGAGGTCGCCGGGGAGGAGGTCGAGATCACCTTCGAGGACGGCACGACGTATCTCCCGGACCCAGGTTCCCCGGAGAGCCGGGAGCTGGCCGGCATGGCCGACAGGGTGCTGGAGGTCGGGGTCTGACGAGCCGACCGGCGGAGCTTACAGGCGCCCGCTACAGGTGTACAATCTCGGACATTATGGCTACCATAGTGCTCGCTGACGACGATCCCGAGGTGCTCGAGATGGGGGCCGAGGCCCTCGAGGATGCCGGGTTCAAGGTCATCAAGGCCCCCGACGGACAGAGAGCCCTGCAGGAGGCTCTGGGCCGCAGGGTCGACCTCGTCGTGATGGACGTCTCCATGCCGCAGGTCGGCGGATTGGAAGCCTGCCACTGCCTCAAGGCCATGCCGAAGACCGCGAGGATACCTGTCATCCTCACAGCCGCGAAGAAGGACCCCGCGGCGAAGGCCATCTCCGAGAGAACGCACGGGTCGGTGCGCATCCTGCGCAAGCCGTTCTCGGCGGATCAACTCGTCGAGACCGTGCGCGGGCTGGTCCGCCCGAAGCTGTTGCTCTGAGCATCCCACCCCTGCCGTGGAGTTCGGACGGGAACTCTCGCTGGACGAACTTCCCTACCCGCCGCTCTTCAGGCTCGTCGGGCGGCACGGGGAGGAGGTGTTCGCCGAGACGGAGGTCGGCGGCAGGCCGGCCAGGGTGGGGGCGCTCTTCTCCGGGAGAGATCTCGCGGGGGACTTCGCAGCCTGTGCGCGGGGCAGCGAGCTCGATGCCTTCGCCGGGCTCTGGCCGGAGCCTCTCGAAGGGTGGGGGGAGGTGGAGGAGTATGCCTCGGCCGGGGAGGACTATCTGATGGTCGTCACGGAGGAGGGGGCCGGCATCTTCTTCGCCGAAGACGTTCTGCACCTCGTGGCGGAGAGGAGGGTCGAGCTGCCTTTCCCGCTGTACGTGCTCACCGATGAGGAGGGTGTATCCCCACTCGTCTCGGTACAGAGCGGAGGGCGGGAGGTGCTCGTGGCAGCCCTCTTCAGCTCTCCCGAGAAGGCGCTCGGGTTCCGGGAGCGGGCACCCCGGCTCGATCTGCCGGAGTACGTGGGGAAGATCCAAAACCCCGAAGGACTCTCCCGGCATGCCATGATAGCCCGCCGGGCGGGGGCCGACTACGCGGTGGTGGACCCCGAGGGCGGCTCTTCGGAAGCCATACCCATCGAGGAGCTGATCACCTGACGCGGACGAGGGTGTTGTACCCTGTGTGGGGACAGGACAGGTCGTCTTCGATCCGCCGGAGGAGGCACGCTTGGAAAACAGACGCTTCAGCGAGAGGGCATCGCAGGGACCGCGCGAGGACGTTCCGGACCTCTCCCGCGCGCTGGCCCGCCACAGCTTCGTGACCATCTCGGCCAAGCTCGGCAATGATGTCGCGGGGTTCATCTGCGACCGGGACGCCTCCGGGATACTCATCGACGTCCGGGACCCGAGTGGTGACCCGATCGGGTACCAGTTTTTGCCCTGGGGCAGCATCGAGCGGGTGACCATCGAACCGTGACCCTGCTGCCTCCGGTGCTCGAGACGGGGCGTCTGATCCTGCGTCCGATGACCCTCGAAGACGCACGGGACGTCTTCCTCTACGCCTCGGACCCTGAGGTGACCCGCCACGTCATGTGGGAGACGCACCGCTCGCCCGAGGACTCCAGACGGTTCCTGCAGCAGGTGGTGGAGGGGTACGCGAGGGGAGAGCTTCTGTGGGGCGTGGTCCTCCGCGAGGAACACAGGCTCATCGGCTCCTGCGGCTACGATGGCTCCTGGGTGCGGGAGCACCGCCGGGCCGAGATCGGGTATGTCCTCTCCCGGGATTGCTGGGGGAAAGGGTACATGACCGAGGCGGTGCTCGAGATGATCCGCTACGGCTTCGAGAACATGGGCCTCAACCGCGTCATCGCCCGGTGCTTCGCCGAGAATAGGGCTTCAGAACGCGTGATGCAGAAGGCCGGGATGACCTTCGAAGGCACCCAGCGGGAGCACGTCTTCGTGAAGGGAGCGTACCGGGACCTGAAGCTCTACTCGATGTTGCGCCGGGAGTTTTCGTTTTAGCCGGAGCTCATAAGGACCTCGCCCGGGCGTGCTCCTCGAGGACCGAGAAGAGGAGCGAGACGTCCTCCCCGGTGTTGTAGAGATGCGGGGAGATGCGCAGGGAGTCTCCCCGCACGCTGACGTGCACCCCGCGTGAGGCGAGCTGCGTCGGGAGGTCCTCCGGGATGGGCGGCTCGAGCCTTATCCCGAGCATGTGCGGGGCGCGAAGGGCCGAGGGTGTGGGTTCCATGCCGCGCTCGACGGCCTCTTCCTCGATGAGGGCCGTAATGGAGGCCAGCGTCTCCGCGATGTTTCCGACCCCCCAGGAGAGGATCTGGCGCAGCGCCTCCGCGGCCATCGGCAGCAGGACGAAGTTGCTCCTCTCACCCGCGTCGTAGCGCCGGGCGCCGGGCTGGAAGTCGTCCCGGTAGTCGACCAGGTGCGAGAAACGCTCGCTGCCCGCGCGGTTGATCCAGTTGTGCTCTATCGGGGTGCCGGAGCGATACTCCTCGGAGACCCACAGAAAGCCCACGCCGTAGGGGCCGAGCAGCCACTTGTACGAGGCGGTGGCTAGGAAGGCCGGACGCACCTCCTTCACGTCGAAGGGCATGGCTCCCAGGGACTGGATGCCGTCCACCACCAGGGCCGCCCCGACGGAGCGTGCTTCTCCCCCGACCTTCACGAGGTCCAGCAGGGTGCCGTCGGTCCAGTGGCAGTTGGTCGCCACGACCACGGCCGTGCTCTCGTCGATCTCTTCCAGGACGGCCGGCGTCCAGACCCCGTCCGGGGGACGGCGCACGACCGACAGGCGGGCACCTTTTCGCCGGGCGAGCTCCCTCCAGCAGTAGTAGCTCGAAGGGAATTCCTCCTCTAGCACCACGATCTTCTGCCCACTTTCGACCGGGACGTTCGCCGCCGCGACGGCCATCCCGTAGCTCACGGAGGGGACGATCGCTACTCCATCCGGGTCTCCGCCTATGAGGCGGGCGAATAGCGAGCGTACCTCCTCGCAGCCGGTGAAGTAGTCCTGTGGGGTTATCTGCCAGGGGTGGGAGGTGCGCTCCAGCGCTTCCTCCGCGGCCCTGCGGGCGGCGCGTAGAGTCGGGGACATGTACGCGCAGTTCAGGTAGGCCACCCCCTCCGGGATGTCGAAGAGGTCTCTCTGCGGGCTCAACCTCATCCGCTCTCCTCCTTCTCTCCCTAGCCGAGTGTCCGGAGCATGCGCCCTGCTGAGATCATAACGCCGCCCAGTACGGCGGGGATGCCGCCGCCCGGATGCACGGAGGCGCCGACCCGCCACAGCCAGCCTGCCCGGCGGTCTCTGTAGGGCGGGGTGTGGAGGGGGCCGGACCGCCAGACCGGCCTCACCCCTCCGTAGAGCGCCCCGCCGGGGCTGCCCCACCGTTCGAAGTAGCGCGGGTCGAGGATCTCGTGCTCCGAGAAGAGATCGGAGAGGGTGGACTCGAGCCGCAGGAGATCCGAGATCCTCCGCATCTCCCGCGCGACGAACGGGTGGTTGATCGTGTAGGACCCGCCGTCGGGTGAAGCGGTGAGCAGGAGCGCGAGGACCGCCCTGTCGTTCGGGTACGGTTCTCCCGGTGGATGGTGGTTGAGGAAGGCCATCGTCTCCCGCGGTTCTGTTCTGGTCTTCAGGCTGCGGTATAGCTCCGGGGGGTCGGAGGGGAGGATCACCGAATGGGTGGCGACCTTCTGAGATATCTCCCTGTCGAGCGCGGCGTAGATGGCCACGCCGGAGCAGGAGAGTTTCGCCGGGGGACGCACCTCTCGCCCGAGGAGCGTCTCGAGCCTGGAGGCGTCGAGGGCACCGACCACGGCATCCGCCCGGTAGGTTCTGAGGCTGCTCCTCACCGCACCGGATGCTATCTCCGTTGCCGGCTCCCCGGTGCGGATCTCTACTCCAGCTCGCCGGGCGAGCCGGGCCAGCGCGCGCACCACCTCGTAGACCCCGCCGCGCGGAACCCGCACGCCTTCGCGCGCCATGACCGCCGGCATGCTCGCGTAGAGGGCGGGGGTGCGGTCCGGTGGCACCCCGGCATTGAGGGTGTGTATCTCCAGTATCCTGCGCAACCCTTCTGGCAGCCAGTTCAGCGAGGCGAGGTAGCCGCTGGTCGTGAGGTGAGCCCCGTAGAGACGGGCCAGGCGTGCCAGGGAGGGCAGGATGCGCCCGTCGAGGGGGTCGGTGTAGAGCAGGTGCTCGATGTCGGGGCCGAGGGCGCCGTGGAGGGCTTCGAACCTCTCCCACGCTTCGTGCCAGGGGTGATCATCCGGTACGGGGAGCGGGCAGACCTCATCCCGGAAGTAGTAGCGACCTGCCTCGGGCAGACGGATCATCTCCAGCGCGGCGATCTCTTCGCCCTCACCTTCCGAGCCCCGGTTCCAGCGCCTGAGGTACTCCCGCCACACGCCGGGGAAGGTGAACAGCGAGGGGCCGGTGTCCACCCGCTGCCCCCCGACCGAGATACGACGGCTCTTGCCGCCGAGATGCTGCGAGGCCTCCAGCAGCGTGACCCGGTGGCCGGCGCGGGCCACGAGCGCGGCCGCGGCGAGACCGCCTATCCCGCCTCCCACGACCACCACCCGGCTCATGGATAGAGTCCCAGGGAGAGCGCCGCCACGAGCTGCACCCCGGCCACCGTCCCGGCGACGTACGGAAAGGCGATCGAGTACCGGTAGAGCCGGTGTCCGGTCCGGGATGAGGGTGCCCTAGCGAGCGAGAACAAGAGAAACCCGGCGATGAAGGCGTTGACGAGCGCCACGGGCAGGTTGATGCGCGCGAAGCAGACCGTCGAGAGCAGCCACAGCGCCCCGCTCCAGAGGACCACACCCCGCGGCCCGAGCACGACGGCGGTGGTCCGTATGCCCGCCCTGCGGTCTTCGTGGATGTCCTGCACCGCGTCGAAGGTGTGCTTCGCCGCGCTCCACGCCATCAGCCCGAGGGCGGCTCCCCAGAGCACGCGCTCCCCGAGCGCGAGCGGGACGAAGACGAGCGGGAAGGCGTAGGCGGCGTTGCTCAGCGAGTCGAGATAGGGACGGGCCTTGAAGCGGACGGGTGGTGTGGAGTAACCGACGAAGAGCGCCGCGCAGGCGAGGAGCCAGATGAGAGAAGATGCCGGGAGGCTCCGGGAGAAGTAGAGCAGGAAGGGGAGGTTCGAGAGAGCGATCGAAACCCAGATGGGACGTACATCCGAAGAAGTTATCCGGGCTCCCTCGAGGGAGCCCTTGCGCGGGTTGATCTCGTCGGTCTTCCGGTCGAAGATGTCGTTCACGCCGTAGATCAGAAGGTTGAACGGCAGGGAGAGCCACAGCAGCACCGGAAGGGCCTCCGGCCGCCACAGGTGCCCGCCGAGCCACATCCCGAGCACCCCGGTGCCTGTGGTGTTGAGCCACAGCACCGGCCGCGAGACCTGGATGAGGCGGGCCAGCACGACGGCTACTATATACCTGTCGGCGGGCGATCCGTGTGTGATCTGAAACTTTTTGTGCGGGTGGGGTGTTCTATGGGTGTGGGAAAGAACGGAACAGCGGACCCTCTCGCCGCCCGGCTCGCCGCCGGGGACCCCTCGGCCCCCGGCGAGCTCGTCCGCAGACACTACGCGGAGCTCTACCGCTACGGCGCCTTCCTTTTGGGCCCCGGGGAGGCGGAGGATGCCGTGCAGGAGTGTTTTGCCCGCGCTTTCGTGGCGCTCGGACGCTATCCAGAGGGCAGGATCCGGGCTCTCGTGCTTCGTCCCTGGCTCTACCGCATCCTGCTCAACGTCTCGCGCAACCACCGCCGGGACGGACGCCGGGAGATCGCGGTGGCGGAGATGCCCGAGCGTGAGGACGGGTGGCGCGGGCCCGCACGCGAGGAGGTGATGGACGTGCTCGACGCGCTGGCCTCCCTCCCCGAACGCCAGCGGACGGCCGTGACGCTCCGCTACCTCCAGGGGCTTTCCTACGCAGAGCTCTCGGAGACGACCGGATGGCCCGTGAATACCTGCAAGACGCTCGTGCGGCGGGGGAAGGCCCGCCTTGCGACCAGGCTGAGGAGCGAGGTGTAGACCTATGGAATACGAGGCTGAAATCCGTACGCCACTCGAGCGGTTGGGCGCGGTTTTCTCACCACCCCTGGACGCCGGTGACGTGGTTGAGAGCATCCTCGAATCCGGGACGGACGCGCTTCTCCTCTGCCCGTCCCCTGTTGGTGAGGTCTTCGTCGGGGTGGGAAAGAGCGGGGTGCGCCTCGTGCGCCGGGCCGACGTCCCCGCGGAGGAGTTCGCCGCCTGCTACCGGCGGCGCTTCAGGAGGCTGCTGCGGTGGGCCGACGATGCACGGCTTGGGCGGATGGTCTCCGCGGCCCTCGCCGGGGAGGGAACGGCACCCGTGGACATCTCGCATGCCACCTCCTTCCAGCGGCGGGTGCTCGAGGTGGTGAGCGGGATCCCCCGCGGCGAGGTGCGTCCCTACTCCTGGGTGGCCCGGGAGGCGGGCAGCCCGCGGGCCACCCGCGCGGTCGGCAACGTCATGGCCTCCAACCCGGTGCCGCTCATCATCCCGTGCCACCGGGTGGTGAGAAACGACGGCAGCACCGGGAACTACGCCTTCGGATCTCCGATCAAGAGACGCCTTCTGGCATCAGAAGGGGTTCCCGTGGAGCAGATCGCGGGTTCCCTTTACGTCGCCACGCCCACCACCGGCGTCTTCTGCCACGCGACCTGCCACCACGCCCGCCGCATAAAACCGGAGAACCGCAGGCCCTTCCGCTCGGCGCGGGAGGCGTCGGACGCCGGATATCGCCCGTGCCGGGTGTGTCGCCCGGTGGTTGCCTCCTGAGGACGAGCCCGGCAGACCTTTCTGGAATTGTGCTGATCTTCCGGCGAATTGGATATAATTGTTTCTAAAGCCGTGTGTATCATCAGGATCCATACAGGGCTTGCCAGAAGGGAACGCGAGGAAGGTTGGGGACGGGATCTCCGATGTCTGCCGGTGCTGAAGTATCCGGGAACCCGGAGCTCGAGCGGGTACTGCTGGGGCTCGAGGGCGAGTTCGAGCTCATGAGGATCAGGGAGTTTGAGAGGAGGCTGTCGTTCGAGTGCTCGTTGCTCTCCCTGGAACTGGAGCTGGCGGGCCAGAGGAGGAGATCCCTGCCCGGGGGCAGGATGCGCTGGCTGAGATCTCCGCGCCGCTACTGGCGTTTGCGGTGGGGGGAGGGTCGCATCATGTTCAGGCACTGGATCCTTGAGAACCGTCTCAAGTGGTGTAGGGAGATCGCCTCCGAGATAGAGTTCGGGCTTCGTATGAGGGGTATGGGAGGCCGGGAGACGCCGCAGGACGTCGCGCGCTAACATGTGTTGGTGAGCCTGCCAGAGAGCCTGCGGCCGAAGAACCTGCCACCGGTCGTGTACGGCTGTGCCTTCTTCTTCTGCGCCTCCTTCTTCGCGACCAGGTTCGCCGCCGTTCCAGGGCGCTGGATGCTGTCCTATATCGCGACGGTGGCGATGGCTCTACCGGCGGTTCTTGCCCTGGTTGGAGCCTTCGGGGTCTGGCGGTCGGCCCTCGCTCTGGGTGCGGTTTCGGCCTTCGGGTATGTGGTGGAGAGCGTGGGGGTGAGCACGGGATTGCCCTACGGGAGCTTCGCCTACGGTGAGGAGCTGGGTCCGAAGGTACTGGGGCTCGTGCCCTTCATCCTGCCCGTCTCATACGTACCCCTCGTCGTCGGCGCTGCGGCGGCCTCGTTCGGGAAGGAGCTTCCGGCACGGGTGGCCTCATCGGCCGCGCTGCTCATGCTCATCGACGGTGTGCTCGATCCCGGGGCCGTCGCGCTGGGATTCTGGAGCTGGTCCTCAGGAGGCACCTACTACGGGGTCCCTTTCAGCAACTACCTCGGCTGGTTGCTCTCCGGGAGCGTGGCCTCTCTGATCCTCTTTGGCACCCTCCGGTGTCGGAGGGTGCCGGACGACACCGCCGATAGCGTGCTCCTCTCGCTGGCCTTCTGGGTTGGCGTCGATCTCTTCGCCGGGCTTTACGGGGCGGCTCTGCTCGGGGTGTTGCTGGGCGTTTTCTTCCTGTACAGGCGTAGTACAGGGTGAGATTTCACAGAAGCGGACCCGTACAACGTTAAATTCTATTGACACGGGTACAGGGTCGGGAGTTGAATACGGCTCGTGGAGACGCAGCCGGGGAGGTGGCAGATGGACGGAGCTGAGAACAGGCAGGTATCATCGGCGGCCATCCGGGAGAGCATGGCCTACCGCAGCGGGTGGAAGGACGGCCGGTTCGGCATGCCCGTACTCTCGCTCGAGAGCAGCTATATGATCTGGTCCGACCTCGAACGCCTCGCGTACTACCGCGGACACCGCGAGGGTCGAAGGGTACGCCAGATGCTCGGCGCCGGCGTACAGACCATACAAGAGACGGCCTAGGAAGACCTCTCTACCGTGACCGTCAGGCCCTGACCCTGCAGCCGTTCCGCGTATAGCTCGGCGAGCTCGCGGTGACAGCTCTTCACGACGGCGCGTCCTGCGGTGTGGGCCTCCCACATGATCCGGGTCGCCTTCTTGAGGGTCATGCCCGGTATCGTCCGGCGCAAGATGACGACGACCCGGGGCATCGAGTTCACCCAGTCGTTGTGCAGCACGACGTTCCAGGGCGGCTCGGGGCGGGGCCTGCTCCGGGAGATGTGTCTCCGGCGTGTTTTGGTGGCTTCTCGCGGCATCCCGGGATAATTGTTCCCCATCCGGTGCCTCAGGACACCGGCCTCGCGGCCCATTTTCAGAGACGGCCGGAACGGATTATCCCGATTAGGAGAGTGAGGCCCAGGATAGCGGCTATCGCGAAGCCGACCAGGCCGAATACGCTCATCCCCAGAAAGTGCGCCCCGCCCCTGACGAAGATGCCGATTACCGAAGAGCTCACGACGAGAGCCGCGATGAGCAGAGCGAAGACCAGCCGGTTTGCCAGGATGTCCACCTTCGAGATGAGGTCTTCGATGCCCTCGTGATGGAACTTGACCTCGACCTCGCCGTCCTTTAGCTCTCCGAGCACCGCGTGGATCTGACGCGGGTAATCCGCATAGGTCTCGGGCTGGGCCAGTTTCCGGATCGTGTCTGAGGCGATCTGCCGGGGGTCTCGTGAGCGGGAGATGAGCTCTCCGGCGGCCTCCGAGACGTCACCCACGGCGGTGTAAGCGTCATCCGCCTCCCTGACCATCGATTCCACCCTGGTGAGTGAGCGGGCGAGCAGCGCCAGCTCGAGTGGCATCCGGACCCCTCCTAGCCTCGCCGCCTCCAGGCCGCGTTCGACCATCTCTGAGAGGGTACGCTCTCGCCAGAACGGGCCGCCTAGCGAGCCCATCGCGTCCCTCAGCTCACGCCGCAGGGCGGTGTCATCGTCCGGCACCGTACATCCCGCTAGGGGTAGCGCCCGAATCGTGGCCTCCACGTCGTCCATGCCCACGGCAACGAGCAGCTCCGCAACTCCCCGCATCCTGTCCGGATCCACCTGGAGGAACTCCGTGGGATCGGCTAGCCACAGTCCGTCCCCGGCTGCGAGGAGGCGCTCCGGGCATGGATCCGCCGGGAAGAGCCCTCTCACGAGCGCAAGGCGGATGATGTGCCGGGCGAGCAGGCGCAGCTCGCCGGCGGACGGCGCACGAGGAGCTTCGGGGGCTGCGAAGGTCGCTAGGCGGGCCGAGCAGTACCCCTTGTAGGGCGAAGGAAAGATGAGTCCCGCCTCCTCGAGGGTGCTCATGTAATGGACGTTGCGCACTGCCGCGTACATGTCCCTCCGCTGGGCGACGTGGGTGGCGAACTCAGACACCTCCTCGGAGGGGTTGACCGGGAGGTTCCCTGGTGTCCGCCGGCGCACGAGGTCTGCCACCGGGCGCATGGTCAGGAGGTCTCCCCTGATGCCGGGGCGGTCTACGACGATCAGGGCCGGGCGATCTCCCGGCAGCACGACGCGGTGGGCCTGGGTGAACACACCCACGCGCAGGGGGTGTTCTTCGAAGCTCACGAAGAGCTGCTCCAGATCGTTGTCCAGCTCTCGCTCGACTAGCACCCGGATTGATTCGAAACGGGCCGGTTTAGGCGTCGATGCCGCCCGATCGAGCTCCGCAGCCACGCCGGGGGGGATCCTGTCGCGCTGCGCGGCGAGGAAGTGGCCGAACTCGCAGAAGGTGGGCCCCAGCTCCTCAAAGGCCAGCCTCAGACGTGTGCCGATCCGCACGGGGTCGAACCTCCTGCGCCTGCGGGGCAGCCTGCGGGCGAAGATGAAGCCGAACCCGTAACGGGCCCCGACGCGCGCCACGTGCGCCAGCCGGGAGGCCGGACTCTCCGTCGGCCGCCGTTCTTCCTCTTCCCTGGCCATGCAGGAAGCATAGCAGCCGGAGTGGCGTCATCGAGGGCCGCGGGCTACCTCTGGTAGAATCCCGGCGGGAAGAGAAACGGGCGAGAAGGAGCTGGACGGGATGCAGTACGTGCACACCTGCTACAGGGTACTCGACCTCGATCGCAGCATAGATTTCTACGTAAACAAGCTCGGCCTCGAGCTCGTGCGCAAGAGTCCGATAGGGGATGACGCGACCAACGCGTTTCTCGCGGTTCCGGGCGACCCCGAACCACGTCTTGAGCTGACCCTGAACCACGGCCGCACCGAGCCCTACGAGCTCGGGGAGGGTTACAGCCACATAGCCTTCGTCGTCGATGACCTGGACGCGCTCGCGGAGAGGCTGGAGAAAGCCGGTGGGGTCGATTTCGAGAGTAAGCCGCACCCCATAAGCACCGGCTCGCGCATCTTCTTCGTCCGGGACCCCGACGGCTACCGCATAGAGTTCATCGAACGGAGCGTCTGACAGGGATGGGACCGGAGCAGGGGGAGGCTGTATTCCGCCTCCCCTGCCTGATGCGTACCTTGTGTACCCGGGACCGATCTGGTAAAGGATTCCCCTCCGGGCATGTGGCTGCCGGGCGGGGTAAGGCAACCGTTATGACCTTTGCCGGAGTATGCCCGCGGGCTTGCGCGGTGGTCGCAGGAGGTGGCACCGCGTGAGCCTTAGCGTTAAAGGACGGCCGACTCCCGGCCGATAAATCACGCGTGATGTCAGGAGAGCGGGGCAGGGCAGGTGTGGGCGTGGAAGAGGACGGCTTCACGCTACCCGAGTTGCTCACGGTTTTGGCGATAATGGGCGTACTGATCGCCATCGCGATCATGGTCTTGCTCGCCCTGCTCGAGCGCTGGCGGGTGGACGCTGCGGCTCATCAGCTCGCCGCTGACCTCCGGCTTGCACACGCCCGTTCGGTCAACCAGCTCACCGACTGGCGGGTTGTGCTGGTGCCGGGGATGAGAGGGGAGGAAGAAGGGCCGGACTACTACCTGGTGAGGCTCAAAACTCCCTACGACGACGGCGGTCCCGTGCCGGTTCTGGATGGGGAGAGCGTACTCCGGCGCACGTTTCCGGCCGACGTGATGGTCATGGACCAGCAGAGTCCCTCTGGGCGGGCGATACGCGACGACGCAGCGATGTCCTGGTGCGCGACGATGCCCGGCAGACTCTGTTCCGGGGTGACCCGCACCCTGGAGTTCAATTCAGACGGGACGATGGTCGCGTTCGTGGGGCCCAGCGGGACGATCCGGGTTACGGTGGACGGAGACCCGCAGCGCAAACTGACCTTTCTCTCGGCGACCTCCAGGATAAAGCTCTGGCCGTGGTGAGCTACCGCCCTCCCTCCTCCCGGCGGCGCAATTCCTCACGCAGTTCCGAGACCTCTCCCGAGACTTCCTCAAGCCTTTTCGAGACCTCTTCCAGCTTGTTCATCAGCCCGGTCTCAGGAGGGGCGTCTTCATCTTCTCCCTGCAGGAAGCGCTGGGCCATGGCGCCGGTCAGGAGCGCGACGAACCCGATCCCACTCGCCATCACCACGATACCGATCATGCGTCCAGCCGTCGTCTTGGGGTAGATATCTCCGTAGCCCACGGTCGTGACCGTCTCTACCGCCCACCAGACCCCGTCCCAGGCGCTGATGTGTTGTCGCGGCTCTACGGCGGCGAACGCCGTGCCGCCTCCCACGACGACGACGAAGAGAATCAGCGCGGCGTAGCGCAGTCCCTCGGTCGAGAAGACGTGTCGTGCCCGCTTGATGATCAGCAGGAGCCTCAGCACCCTCAGGAGCCTGAGCAGCCGCGCCGCCTGTAGCGTGGTTGGCAGAAACGGTGGGGTCAGCACCACGACCATGACCTCCAGCGGGTTCTCTCGCAGCCACCGCAGCCTGTCAGGCACCACCAAGAGCATCACGAGCAGTTCGGTGGCGAACGCACCCCAGATCAGCCAGTCGAGCACCTGCGCCAGGAGCTGCCACGTCCTACCCAGCTCCGACTCCTGGATCACGAGCGTCGGGATGACGAGCAGCGCGGCGACCAGCATCGGCACCTCGAAACGCCGGGCCGTCCGCCCTGCGCGTGTGCCGGAAGACTTCGCTCGTTGAACTTGCGGTCTTCTCTGCCCGTTCACCCTGATCGCGGGTTACTTTACCTCAAAGCCCGTCCGGAGAGGGTCTCGTCAGGGTTAAAGCCGACAGCTCCGACGGCCGATAAGACCACCGTGAGAGAGGAGCTTGCCTAGGTGAGAGACGACAGGCGCGGCCAGGAGGGCTTCACCCTACCCGAACTCCTGGTCACCATCGTCATCATGGGGATACTTACCGCAATAGCTATCCCGACCTGGAACGGGATCATGCGCCAGCGCCAGGTGGACTCCGCGACCAGTCAGCTGGTTGGAGATCTGAGGCTCGCGAGCACGAGGGCCACCAACCAGCTCGTCGACTGGCGGGTAGAGCTTGTCTCGGGCAGCGGTAACTACCTGCTGCAGAGGTCGGCTACCAGCACGTCCGGGGATGGTGCCTGGCAGACCGTTCAGTCGGTCAGCCTTCCTGGTGGTGTGGTCTCCGGGAATTCTGGGGATGTGATCTTCCATCCCGACGGATCTTCCGAGGGGCTCGCCGTGGTGACGCTCTCGCGGGGAGGTTCCAATATCAGCACGATCCACATCGACGCCGCAACTTCCGAGGTCAGCGTTGGGGGATAGGTCTTTTTGGCGGGTAGAATCAGGTTACACGATCATCGAGGTGCTTGTCGCCATACTTCTCCTGAGTATCGCGATAATCCCCATGGCCGGCATGTTCGACACGGGGCTGCGGGCCGCGAGCACGAGCGGAAACTACGACCAGGCCCGCCAGCTTGCGGCATCCCAGATCGAACAGTTCAGAAGCCTTGATTATGCGTGTGCCAGAGACTATTTCCCCAACGATTGCGGTTCCACCAGGACCACGTATTCTTCTTCGGGTAGCTACACGACCGCCCCGATGGCCGTGCCCGCCAGCGCCGGGCTGCCCCCCGGTTCCACTTACCAGATAACCAAGCAGTATCTCACGCTCGATTGGAACGCATTCGGTTCCAGCCCATCCCAGTCTTTCGCCGGGGTGGGTTCGGACAAGGGGATGCTGAAGGTCACGGTCACCGTGAACTGGGGCGGCGGTTCGTACACGGAGAGCGGGCTTGTCGGCGATGGTGAATGATCCCGGGCGGCGCTTCTTCGAGGATGAGGAGGGATTCACCCTCACCGAGATGCTGGTCGCAATGACGATGATGATGATCGTCACCTTTGCGCTCTATGGTCTCTTCGACATGAGCCTGAAGGTCTACAGTTTCGGCGGCGACAAGGTCGAGGCCGTGGAGAACGCCCGCGCGGCCATGGAGAGAATGTCGCGCGAGATAAGGTCGGCGTATCCAAACGGCGGCATTCTGGTCGCCAGCCCCGCCTATCCGAGTTCCAGCCAGATCGGCTTCACGAACGGACCCGGAGGCGAAAGCGTCGTCTACAGCCTGAGTGCCGGAAGTGCGGTTTCCGGCTGTTCCGGGTGCCGCACGCTCATGAGGAACGGCGATCCGGTGACGGAGTACGTCGACGGTTCGAAGGGGCTTACGTTCACCTACCTGCAGAGCGTCGACCCCGAGGTGCCCTCGACGAACGGGACCGACGTCAGGGCGGTGAAGATCACGCTGAACGTGATCGTGCCCGGGGTGCAGGCCGGCAGGCAGTCTCTGACCACCTACGTGGACCTCAGAAATGCGTCGGATCAGTAAGGCGAGGGATGCCGTCGTGGTGGATGAGGCCGGCATAGCACTGCCGCTGGCCATAATCCTGATCGTGCTGATAAGCGTCATGGGTGCCGGACTTCTCGTGTTCGTCAACACCGACTTGACCGCCGTCGCCCAGGCCAACGAGGGGCAGAGGGCCTTCGACCTCGCAGATGCCGGGATTCAGGCGGCCAGAAAACAGCTGGCCTCTGATCCGAGACCCAGCGACTATGACGGGCTGGGTTCGGTCAGTACCGGAGGTGAGAGTCAGTGGTCCTGGCAGACGAATGGGGCGACAAACGGCGTGACCCTGAGCAACCTTTATACGGGGTCGGGAACCCCGATGAACTCTGTAAGCGTGACCATACAAAATGTCTCGAGCGATTCAGGGGCGTCCACCTTCAGGGTGATCTCCACAGGCCAGTACGGGAACGCGAAGCGCAGGATAGAGGCGATCTTCCGGGCTTCCGGTATCACGAACGGGCTTGACATTCCGCAGATGGTCTACGTAGGAAAGGACACGTCCATGGACCGGTTAGCTCTGGAGGGGCTGCCCATGTACTCGAGCGGGACCATAGACATCACCCAACCGACGCTGATCCTGAAGAACGCCAGCATGTTCTCCGGTGGGGATATCAAGCTACCTACACCCAGCTCTGGACTCTCCGCTTCCGTATGCGCCTCCATCCTCGGTGTCAGGTTGCAGGTCCAGATAGGAGGTGGTCCCGGGGTGACCGTCTCCGGTACCGACCCTGCGGGCAACTGGCAGAACCAGTACAATGCGACCGCCCGCAAGGTCAACACTCCCGGCATGGGAGCGGTGGGCAGCATAGGCTATCGCGATAACATGTTATGCAAGCCGAGTGGTTGGAGATCGAGCTTTTTCGACAAGGACAGCGGCCCCAGTTTGCTGGACAACCTGATCGACCCGCTTCTAAATCCGATACTCGGCGGCACCACCCTCAAAGCGAGATTCGTCGATACCCCGAGCACCAGCCCGCAGCCTTCGAAAGAAATAACGTACCCTTTCAACAAGACACCAGATACGGCAGCACTCACAAGTGATCTGAAGGCTGTGGCGCAGGCGCAGGGCAAACAGTACACGGTTCCTGCCGGTGCCTCTACCTCTTCTATATCATCTGCCAGTAAAGGAAACTATATAGAGGTTTCGGGGGGTACGCACACGGTCACCTTCTGCGATGTTGCCGTTCCCTGTGGAACCAGTGATTTGACGCTCAACTGGCCTGCGGTCTCCGCGAACACCGATCCTTCCGAATGGCCCGTGATCTACGTCAGATTCGACAACCACAGCTCCAACAACGTCGTCAACTGGAACGTCCTTACCAACCCGCAGCCTGCTTTTTCTGGCAATGACCCCTCGGCACGCTGTCAGAGTGCTCGCCAGAATACTCCAGGCTCCATTCGTCGGGGGATCCTTGTGGTGGAGAACGGCGGGGTGAATTTCTCGAGCAGCGCTGCACCCCTGGATGGGGGCATCATAACAGTGAAGGATGACTCCTCGACCAACGCCGACCTGAGCGGCTCGGCGGGTGATCTCTGTGTCAGGGGGCCGGTGATCGTCGCCGGCAGCATCAGCCGTCAGAACTACACGGATTTCGGGGCCCTCGACCCCGTTGTCTTCAGCAATCTGGCGGGTTTCGGGGGTTCCGCGCGGATAACCCAGCAGAGTTGGAGGGAACTCTACAGGTAGTGGGACCCTATAGTGCGGTACACCCGGTAGGCCCGGTAGGCCGAGTGTACGAACGGGACGAGCGTTATCAGGACCATCACCGGCCAGAGCAAAAGCCCTATCAGGAAGAATGTGAGGACTCCGGTCACCGCCCACCCGGCGAGGAGGGCGAGGCCCCAGACCAGCTGGTACCACATAGATCGTATGGCGTTCGCGGCGACGAGCCGTGAACGTCCGCGGAAGGCGAGCCACATGACGAAGGCGGCTACAGGTCCGAGGAAGCCAGTCAGGAGGTTCAGGAAGATCGAGAGGTGCGCCAGCGCGGCCCACGTCCGCTCCTCGTGAGGAGTTGTTGCTGCCGCGGGAAAACCACCGGAGGGGATGCGGTGATCCCTCTGCAGCCCGTAGTTCAGATCATCTTCGAATTCCATCTCCATCCACCTCTCGATAACCGATGATACATTCCTACGTTACGTCGCGTGCGGCGAGGGGTTTCACGCGGTGGCTTTCGGTTTTCGCGGTGGTGGGTAAAATGGAGAGTGAAAAAGGCATATAGTGTCCTTCTGAAGCGAGCTCATGGAAAGGGGTTACGCAAAAGTGTCCGAGCAGTCTCGCAGCGAGGGAAACGGCAAGGCCACCGCGGTCGAGGGCAAGAGCAGCCTCACGGTGACCGACAACCGCACTGGCAAGACTTACGATATCGAGATAAAAGACGGCACCGTGCGGGCGATGGACTTCCGTCAGATCAAGGTGGACGAAGATGACTTCGGGCTCATGACCTATGATCCCGGCTACACCAACACCGCGAGCTGTCGGAGTGCCATCACCTACATAGATGGTGAGAAAGGCATCCTTCAGCACCGGGGCATCCCGATCGAGGAGCTCTGCGAGAAGTCCACCTACCTGGAGGTGGCATACCTCCTGATCCACGGGCACCTCCCCACGCAGAAGGAGCTCGACGGGTGGGTCTACGAGATAACCCACCACACCTACGTGCACGAGAACATGAAGAGCTTCATGCAGGGATTCAGGCACGACGCCCACCCGATGGGGATGCTGCTCGCGAGCGTGGGGGCGCTCTCCACCTTCTACCCGGAGGCCAAGAACATAGACGACGAGGAGCAGCAGCACCTGGCGGCGGTGCGCCTGATCGCGAAGATGCCCACCCTTGCGGCCTTCGCCTACCGGCACTCGCTCGGGCTGCCCTACGTCTATCCGGACAACGATCTCTCCTACGCCGGCAACCTGCTCTCGATGCTCTTCAAGATGGCCGAGCCGCGCTACGAGCCCGACCCCAGGCTCGAGAAAGCGCTCGACACCCTCTTCATCCTGCACGCCGACCACGAGCAGAACTGCTCGGCGGCCGCAGTCAGGGTCGTCGGCTCCTCGCGCGTCGACCCATACACCGCCATCGCCGCAGGGGTCGCCGGGCTCTATGGACCGCTGCACGGTGGGGCGAACGTCGCCGTGCTCAAGATGCTGCAGCGCATCGGCAAGGTGGAGAACATCCCGGACTTCCTCGAGACCGTCAAGCAGGGCAAGGAACGCCTGATGGGCTTCGGCCACCGGGTTTACAAGAACTACGACCCGCGCGCCAGGATCATCAAGAGCCACGTCGACGAGGTGCTCGAGGTCACCGGCAAGAACAGCCCCTGGCTCGAGATCGCCGTCGAGCTGGAGAAGCGGGCGCTCGACGACGAGTACTTCACCAGCCGCAAGCTCTACCCGAACGTGGATTTCTACTCCGGGCTCATCTACGAGGCGCTCGGCATCCCGACGGACGCCTTCACCGTGATGTTCGCCATCCCGCGGACCTCCGGCTGGATGGCCCAGTGGCTGGAGATGCTCCACGACCCGGAGCTCAAGATAGCGCGTCCGCGTCAGATCTACACCGGAGAGCTAAACCAGCGCTACGTGCCGATCGAGGAGCGCGGATAGAGCGGGCTTCTCGCAGCCGCGGTGGAAAGGAGGGCGGCCTATCCCGGGCCGCCCTCTTCCATCACCGCCTCGTAGAGGCGCTGCTGCCGGGCGAGGGCCTCGCGGTAGGCCTCGTGCCTGCCCTCGTCGGGCTCGAAGGTCTCGCCGAGCGGTACTTCTGCCTCTTCCAGCTTCAGTACGCCTAGGCGTTCGAGGGCCAGTAGCGCCGCCCCCCGGCTCGATGCCTCCTCCACCCCCGAGAGCGTCACCGGACGCCCGAGCGCATCCGCCATGATCTGGGTCCACACCGGCGAGGAGAGGAGGCCGCCGCCGGTGGCTATGACCTCCTTCTCTCCCGGGATGGCCTCTTCGAGCGCCCGGGCGATGAGCGAGAAGCGCAGCGCGACGGCCTCGAGCGCGGCCCGCAGGATGTCCCCGGGTCGGCTGGCGAGCGAGAGGCCGAGGATCGCGCCGTTCGCGTCGTCGGACCAGGTGGGGCCGCGCTCCCCAGCCAGAAGCGGCAGGAAGGTAAGCCCGTGCGAGTCGGGCTCCATCTTCGCTATCTCTTTCTCCGCCTCTTCTATCTCGGGAAGCCTCAGCGTCTGCGTGAGCCAGCTTACGAGGTTGCCCCCGTTGGAGAGCGCTCCACCCATCACGAAACGCTCCGCGTCGGCCCGGTAGCACCAGGGGCCGTCCGGGATCTCCACGCTCTTTGCCTTCCAGAGCGCGCGCATCGCGCCGCTGGTGCCGACCATGAGCGCGAGCCTCTCCCTCGTGGTGCAGCCGCTGCCGATGTTCGAGCAGGCTCCGTCCCCGGCCGCGGGGAACCAGGGCACGTTTGCCAGCTGCGGCCACCGCTTCGCCCACTCTTCGGCGAGGCCTTGCGCGGGATCGTCGGAGATGGGGGAGAGCTGGTCTTCGGTTATGGGGAGGTCTTCGATCAGCTCTTCATCCCAGCGCTTCTCGTTCTGGTCGAGGAGGCCGGTTGCCGATGCCATCGAGGTGCCTATGGTGAGGTTGTCGCTGCCGAAGAAGCGGCTGTAGAAGTACTCGGCCGGGGAGATCCAACGCGCCGTCCTCTCGAAGCGCTCCGGGTGCTCCTCGCTCAGCCACAGGAGCTTGGCCGGTAGATAGCTGGAGTGCAGCACGCACCCCGTCCTGCGGTGCACCTCGCGTTCTTCGAGCCTCTCGCGCAGCTTTCTCGCGGCGCCGGCGGAGCGGCGGTCGGCCCAGGTGAGGATGTCCGTGATGGGTTTCCCCGACCCGTCCACCCCGAGGACCGCGTGCCAGAAGGTGCTGAAGGCGACCCCGGCCACCTCTGTGTCCCCGGCGTGCTCGAGCGTCTCGTCCACCGCCCGGACGACGAGCGAGAAGAGCTCGTCCGGGTCTTTTACGGCCCCACCGTCAGGGGTGTAATCGAGGGTGTGTTCGAGCTTCGTCTCTGTGCCCTCGACGTACTCCGCCTTCTCGTCGTAGATTGAGGCCCTGACCGAGGAGGATCCCACGTCCACCGCCAGAAGCCGCGTCTTGCCGCTCTCTTCGTTCACCTCTTCCCAAACCCTCCGTCCGTCTCGCCAGCGTCAGTTTAGCAGCACGGTGCTCCGTTCAACTCCGGGGGAAGTGGGAGTAGAATCCCGGGCGGGTTATCGTAGGGCTCGTGGGGAGGTCTTTTCTTGAAGCCCGTATATTTGCTTGGGGTGATCCCCTTTCTCGGGATACTCGGGGGTATATTCTTCGCCAACCGGGTCGAGCCTTTCGTGTTCGGGATGCCGTTCATCCTTTTCTGGATCGTGCTGTGGGTCGTCCTGACCTCGGTGGTGATGGCGATCATCTACAGGCTCGACCCGCGGAACAGGGAGGAGGAGCGTTGAACGCGGCCCTCGCGATCATACTGGTCTTTTTGCTGCTCGCGATCTACCTGGGCATCCGCGCCCGGCGGGGCAAGGACATGGACCTCGAGCAGTGGGCCGTCGGCGGGCGAGGTTTCGGGACGATCTTCGTCTTTTTGCTTTTGGCCGGGGAGATCTACACGACGTTCACCTTCCTCGGCGGGAGCGGCTGGGCCTACGGGGAGGGCGGGCCTGCGTTCTACATCCTCTCCTACGGGTCGCTGGCTTACGTCATCTCTTACTGGCTCCTGCCCGCGATCTGGAGCTACGGCAGGGAGAAGCGGCTGCACTCGCAGGCGGATTTCTTCGCGAGCAAGTACGAGAGCCGCTCCCTGGGCGTGCTCGTCTCGATCGTCGCCGTGGTCGCGATGGTGCCCTCGTACCTGGTGCTGCAGCTCAAGGGGCTCGGGCTCATAGTCTCGGTCGCCTCCTACGGCGCGATCTCCTCGAACGTGGCCATAACCATCGGGGCGGCGGCGGTGACGCTCTACGTCATGATCAGCGGCATCCGCGGCTCGGCGTGGACCGCCGTGATAAAGGACATTATGGTCCTCTCGGTGGCGGTCTTCCTCGGGATCTACTTCCCCCTGAAGCTCTACGGCGGGATGGGGGAGATGTTCCACAGGATACAGCAGCACGATCCGGGCTTCCTCGCGCTGCCGCACACGGGTTACAACGTCGTCTGGTTCGTCTCGACGGTCCTCCTGACCGCCCTCGGTTTCTACATGTGGCCGCACACGTTCGGTTCGATCTTCTCGGCCAGGGAGGCGCGCGTCTTCCGGCGTAACGCGGTCTATCTGCCACTCTACCAGCTCATCCTGCTCTTCGTGTTTCTGGTCGGCTTCGCGGCGATCCTGGCGGTGCCAGGGCTCAAGGGAGACCAGGTGGACCTGGCGCTGCTCAGGCTCTCCAAGAGCTCCTTCGACCCCTGGCTCGTCGGGCTCATCGGGGCGGCCGGGCTCCTCACCGCGCTCGTGCCGGGTTCGATGCTTCTGATGAGCTCGGCGACGATCCTCTCTAAGAACGTCTACCGGGCGTTCGTGCCCTCCGCGAGTGAGGAGCGGGTGAACCGGCTGGCCAAGGCGCTCGTGCCGGTGCTCGCCCTGGTAGCCTGGTACTTCACGATCAACAGCGGCAAGACCATCGTGATCCTGCTGCTCCTCGGGTACAGCTTCGTCACCCAGCTCTTTCCGGCCCTGATCTCGAGCCTCCTGCCGAACAACTTCGTGAACAAGTGGGGGGCGGCGGCCGGGATCGTCGTCGGGGTGGCCATCGTTACCTACGCGACCGTGGGCGGGCTCGGGACCGGTGATCTGCTTCCCTTCCTGCCGCCGGCGCTCGCCGATATAAACAACGGGGTGGTGGCGCTCATCGCCAACACGATAGTGACGGTCGGGGTGAGCCTGGCGACCCGTCCCTTCGTCGCCCGGTCCTCGGCGCCGACGACGTGATGGAGCGGGAAGAGGCGCTCGCCGTGGTGAGCGGCGGGCTGGACTCGGTGACGCTGGCTCATCTTCTCGCGGAGGAGGGCTACTCGCTGCACCTGCTCTCCTTCGACTACGGACAGCGGCACGGAAAGGAGCTCGAGTACGCCCGCCGCTGCGCGGAGCGGCTCGGGGCCTCCTTCGACGTCGTGGACCTCTCCGGGGTCGGGAGGCTGCTCTCGGGCTCGGCGCTAACCGACGAGATCGAAGTCCCCCACGGTCGCTACGACGAGGAGAGCATGTCCGTGACGGTCGTGCCGAACCGCAACGCGATCTTTTTGTCCGTGGCCTACGGAGCCGCGGTGGCGCGGGGCTCGGTGCTGGTGGCGGCGGCTATGCACGCGGGCGACCACCCCGTCTACCCGGACTGCCGCCCGGAGTTCGTCCGGAGCTTCGAGGCGATGGAGCGTCTGGCGGTCGAAGGTCTCGGTCATCCGGGGCTGCGCCTGTACACGCCTTTCATCCACAAGACCAAGGCGGAGATAGTGGGACTCGGGGCCTCCCTCGGCGTGCCCTTCGAGGAGACCTGGAGCTGCTACGAGGGGGGCGAGCTCCACTGCGGGCTGTGCGGAACCTGCACCGAGCGCAGGGAGGCATTCGAGCTCGCCGGCGTGGAGGACCCGACGGAGTACCGGGGCTAACCCAGCTCTTTTGCGAGGTGCAGCAGGTCCCGGACCACGAGGTCCGGCTCGATTCCCCACGGGTCGAGGAGCGTTTTGGGGTCGCGCCGCACCCAGACGGCCCGCATCCCGAAGGACTTCGCTCCGATCACGTCGAACGGGTTGCTCGAGACGAGCCACACCTCTTCCGGTGTACCCCCGAGCCTCTCGCAGGCGTGGCGGTAGACCTCCGGGTCGGGCTTGAAGCTCTTCACCTCGTCGGCGCTTATCACAGTGTTGAGGTACTCGAACAGGCCGGCCTGCTCGAGTACCTTCCGCGCGCTCTCCTCCACGCCGTTGGAGAAGGCGGACATTTCGTGCCCCTGCGAACGCAGCGCCCGGAGTCCCGGCAGGGCGTCTTCGAAGGCGGGAAGGCTCTGGTAGGCGGAGATGAGGTTTCTCTCGTCCTCTCGCGAGAGCTCGAGGCCGACGCTCTGCGTGGCGAAGGCGAGCGCCTGGCGGGTACAGACCCCGAAATCCTCGTAGCGGCGCATCAGCGCCCGCCGGAAGGTGTATTCGAGCTGCTTCTCGCGCCAGAGTTTTGCGAGGCGCCCGGCTTTCTCTCCGGCGAACGGTTCGAGTTTCTCCTCCATCTTCAAAGGGTCGACGAGCGTTCCGTAGATGTCGAAAGCCATCTTCTGGGGCATCTCCGCTCCGTTCCATCGGTCGTGACCTACGGATCGGAGGTTAGCATGCCGGGTGAGAGGCCGAGCTTCTCGAGGGATCTCTCCTTCCCCTTGGCCTCAAGCATTACGTCGGTGTCGCGACCGTCGAGGGCATCGATCAGGCGGGTCCAGTCCCCTGGTTCGATGGCGTAGGCGTGGGCTCCGGGTTGTTTTCCCGGGGCCTGGCTCGAGAGGTGGACCTTCGGACGCGTCCCGCGTACCTCCCAGGTCGGGAGCGAAAGATCCAATGCCCCGCGCAGGGTGATGCTGCCGGGGTTGAGCGCGTGGTGGAGGTTGTCGGTTATCGCCGGTACGCCGAGCGTGATCGCGAGATCGACGACCTCCTCCACCGTCCAGATTCGCTCGTCGTTTTCGAGCGCGAGGTGGCGGAGGATCTCCTCCTCGTCGCACAGTGCCTTCACGAACCTCCTTGCCGAGGACCTCAGGTCTCCGTGGGCGCCGCCGGCGTGCAGCACGATGATCCCATCCGTAAGGCCCATCATCGAGAATATGCGTGCCGTGTAGCGCAGCTCGTCGATACTTCTCCGGGATATCGCAGGATCGGGGCTACCGGGCTGGATGTACTGTCCCGGGTGCATGGAGAGCCGGATGTCGAGCTTCCCGGCAAGGCTGCCCGCCCGGCGCAGCTCCCTGGCGTGCTCCTCCTGCCAGTCGTAGGGGAAGGCGGGGTGGGAAGCGAACGGGATCAGGCTCTGCCCCATGCGGAAGAGGCCGAACCCGTACCGGGCGTTCCACCGCAGGATGTCTTCTAGGTCGGCGAGGTTGCGGTGTACCAGCGTGCTGATCTTCTCGGCGTTTCCCATGGTCGAAAGGCGCAGGGTGCGGTTGGTACTCGCCCGGAGGGTAAGGTTCTGCGTCGGGTACCCGAGTCGTATCATTCCCAACGTATATCCGGCGCGGGGAGGTGGTGCTGTGTTCTCTCACCCACAAAAGAGGCCCGGTCCTAGAGGACCGGGCCCGCCGCGGGCAACACTACTCTGGTCTAATCCTCCAGTACGAATGTCACCTCCATGTTCACCTTGTAGCCGGTGATGTTGCCGTTCTCGATCATGACGTTCATGTCCTTGATCCAGGCACCCTCCACGTTGCGCAGCGTCTTCGTGGCGCGGGCTATGCCCTCCCTGATGGCGGCCTCGAAGCTCTCAGGCGAGGTCGCACTGATCTCGGTGACCCTGGCTACCGGCACCTTCTCCTCCTTCCTCTCCGCCTTGCCGTTGGGGTAAGGAGTATTACCCGTCCGGGAAAATGCTAAACGTTGCTTCTGGTCGAGAGCTGGCTCACCAGGATCGGGCTGCTGGTAGGTCGCTGCGATCCCCCAGCGGGTTCGATGGTGACGGCTACCGCCTGGACCTTTTCGCCCTTGAAGCTCATGGGTATGGCGACGGCCCGGCCGCTCGGTGAGAAGAGGCCGGCGGATTTCGGGGTGCCGTGTTCCATTACCCATATCTGGTAGGTCTTGCCTTCGGGCGCGGGCGGCAGGTTGCTCGCCGTGAGAATCATCTTCCCGTTCCTCATCCGGAGCACCTCCGCCGAGGCTCCCTTCGCCGGGCCGGAGCTCCGCATCGCGTATGCCTTGAGGTTTTCAACCTGTCCCTGCAGGTTGTGGTTCTCACTCCGGAGGTTCCCGAGCTCCCTCTGCAGGAGCCCGTTCCAGACGAGGAGACCCGCCACCGCGAGCGCCGCCCCTGCCGCGGCCAGGGTGCGCGGACGAAGGATCCAACCCAACCTGTCTTTCAGGGCGTCACGCGTTTCGCTGCCGGAGGTTGTCTCGGAGCGCACCCTGGCCAGCACCCTGCGGCGCAACTCGGGGGAGGGCTCCTGCTCAGGAGGCGAGAGGGCGAGCAGACCCGCTATCGCGCCGAGCTCCTCTATCTCGGCCTGTTTATTCGGGTGGCGGGAGAGGTAGTCCTCGAATTCACGCCGTTCCTTCTCGTCGAGCGCGTTGAGGACGTAAGCCTCCTTCAGATCCTCGAACTTCTCGTGTTCCATCCCGCTCACTGTGGAATGCTCAGATCCCTCGCGTCGAAGTAGTCTTTTATCTTCTTGAGGCCCAGCCTCATCCTGCCTTTGACCGTTCCGAGCGGCAGCCCGAGCAGCTCGGCGATCTCCGTGTGGGTATAACCCGAGAAGTACGCGAGCTCCAGTATCTTCAGCTGCTCCGGCGGCAGCGCCTTGAGCGCCTCGCGTACCTGCTCCCGCTGGGTGTTCTGCCACGTCTCGGCGAAGGCTTCACTCTGCTGTGCGCCGGAGATGGCGGCCTGTGCCCGGTCCTCCGTCCGGCGGCGGCTGGCCGCGGACCGCAGCTGGTCTATGCCGCCGTGGTGGACGATCGTAAGCAGCCAGTTCCTCACGCTGCCGCGCTCTGCACGGTAGCTCCCCGCTGAGCGCCACGCCTTGAAGAAGGACTCCTGCACGAGGTCTTCTGCTGCCTGTCGCTCCCCCATCATCCGGTAGGCAAGGGAGTAAGCCGCCCGGCTGTGCCGGTCGTACAGGCAGGCGAAAGCATCGGTGTCGCCCGCCGCGGCGAGCGAGACGAGATCCTCGTCTGCAAGCAACAGATACCTTCTCGGGACGTCGCCCATACCACAGTATACGCAGGTCTGTGCAGCCCGGATCAGAGACGGAACCGGGATTTTGCCGGTGTTTGGAGTGATCCGGGCGGTACCGGTTCTCGTAAGGGTTTGTGAAGAACAATAAAGATCGATTGAGGGGGTGTGAGACTCAGAGAAAGACGCAGGCTGGCTTGATGGAAGTTCTACTGGTGGCGAGTAAAGGAGTGTGCACGGATGAGTGGTGTTGAGGACCGGGGGAGTCCGGCGGTGCTTGATAGAGAGGTTTCACGCCGCGGCTTCCTGAAGACCGCCGCGGCAGTGGGGGCGGCGCTGTCCGCGGCTGGCATTGGGGGTTTCGGCGTCGCGGTGCGGCAGGCGCAGGCCCAGAGCAAGGAGTACACGACGTACCAGGGGCTTGGTGACGTAAAGATCCTCTCTTTCGCCTACCTGCTCGAGGAGCTGGAGGGGACCTTCTACGACCAGGGCGTCAAGTCGGGTATCTTCAGCGGCGAGGCTCTCACGTTCATAACCGACATCCGCGACAACGAGATGGCGCACGCCCAGGCCCTGGCCTCGACGTTGCAGAAAGCGGGCGCGCCGGTGCCCCAGACGCCGAACTTCACCTTCCCGAACGGGACCTTCAGCAGCCAGAGCGCTTTCCTGAAGCTGGCGGCGACCTTCGAGCCGACTGGCATCGGGGCTTACCAGGGGGCTGCCCCCGCGCTCAAAAACAAGGACTACCTGGCGGCGGCCATCTCGATCCACAACGCCGAGTGCCGCCACTGGGACGCGATCAAGATCCTGCAGGGCGTCGTGCCGCCGAACAACGTGCCCTTCGAGAAGGCGCTGACGCTGCAGACGGTCCAGTCGCGGGTCAAGCCGTTCGGGATCACGGGCTGAAGGGGAGGTAGAGGATGAGAGAGCAGACAGGCACCGAAGCTGCGGTGCTCGAGGGCACCCGCAGCCGCGGGGAGTTCTTCAAGATGGCCGGTCTCGCCGGGGCGGGCGCCGTGCTGGGTTCGGTCGCCCTCGCCCCGAAGGCCTTCGCCCAGAGCGGTGATCTGGGTATAGCCAACTTCGCGCTGACGCTGGAGTACCTGGAGGCGACGTTCTACGAGAACGCCGTGAACTCTGGGGTGCTCTCGGGTGATGCGCTCAAGGTGGTGACGGCGCTGCGCGACCACGAGCAGGCCCACGTGGATGCACTGATCTCGCTGATCAAGAGCGCCGGTGGGACCCCGGTCTCCAAGCCGCAGTTCACCTTCCCTTCGGGCGCGACATCTAGTGAGAGCTCTATCCTGAACCTCGCCGCCACCTTTGAACCGGTCGGCGTGGGGGCCTACCTTGGTGCCGCACCGCTCATACAGAGCCCCGACGTGCTGGCCGCCGCCGGGAGCATCGCCGGGGTGGAGGGCGAGCACGTCGTCGCTGTGAACAACCTGCTGGGTAATGCCGCGGCCACGCTCGAGGCTTTCCCGGCAGCGTTGACCAAGGACGAGGTGCTGGCCAAGATAGCCCCGTTCCTCGGGATGGGCTCGATGATGGAGACGGGTGGCGGCTCGCGCAGAGACTGGTACCGCAACGCCCACGTCTAGCAGGGAGAGAGGCTTGAGCTTTGTCTCCCGTTCGCTGAGGAGCAGGGCGGCGTTCTTGGCCGTCCTGCTCCTCTTCATGATCTTCGCTCTCGCTTCATGCGATAGCACACCCGTTGCCACGAAGGCTCCCGGTGCGGGCGGGGATGCCTCGCACCACGCGGCGGGAGGGGGCCGGGGAGACTCGGGTAGCGTTCGGGGGGGCGACAAAGAGGCGCGGACGGGGGACGCCTTGAAGGCCTCCCCCGGGAGCGTGACCGTGAAGGCAGCCGATCCCAGCAGGGTGCTCTCCAGGAAGAAGCTTCCGGATGGCTTGCCCTCCTACAGGGGCTGGAATGAGAAGGGCTCTGGAGGCTCTTCGCGTAAGATGATCTCGGTCGGGACATCCGCGGGTGCCATACCGGCGGTCAGGCCTTTCAATTTCGGCCGTGATCCCGGCGGCCCCAAGGACAAGAAGCTCTACCTCTCCATCCCCAAGATAGGGCTGCAGGACGTGCCGGTCTACAACTCGGTCGACTCGGCGAAGCTCGACGAGGGGGCGGTGCATGTGCCGGCGACGGGTTTTCCCTGGCAGAAGGGTGCAAACGTCTACATAGCAGGTCACCGCCTCGGCTACCCTAACACGGGTTCGCTCTACCTCTTCTACCACCTTCCCGAGCTTACGGAGGGTGACGAGGTCATCCTGAAGGACTCCGCCGGCCAGGAATATACCTACCGGGTGATAAATAAAGAGACCGTAGGCCCGGAAAACGTGCAGGTGATGAACCCGGTACCCGGGAAATCACTCGTGACCCTGCAGACCTGCACCCTCCCACACTATACAAAGCGGATCATTGTGCAGGCCGAACTGGTCGGCCGGTCCCGGGAGTAGGGCTGCCTACCGAAATGGTATATTGACTCCATGGTAACCGACCTCTTACAACCACTGCATCTTCTGATCCTCTTCGCCATCATCCTCACCGCCGTGGGACCCCGGCGCTCGATGCGTCTGGCCCGGGAGGTGGGGGATGGTCTCGGGAGGTTGAACGGCTACCGCCGGGAGCTCAGGGAGGGCTTTGCCTCCGCGCTCGCCGACAGGGGGGAGACCCGAAAGAAGGAGCGTTGAGGCGGGAACCGGTCTTCCACGGTGTGTGTGCTCCGAGTCTGCGCCTGAGCGTCCTCTCGAGCGGGAGCTCTGGGAACGCCACCTACGTCGAGGCCGGAGGACGCGGATTTCTGGTCGATGCCGGGCTATCTGCTCGCGGCCTGCGGCGTCTGCTCGCCCGCGTCGGGCGTGACCTGGAGAGCGTCGAAGCGGTCCTCGTCACTCACGGGCACTCGGACCACACCTCCGGCATCCGCTCGCTGGTGCGTGAGCGCGGGGTGGAGGTCTACGCCGCGCGGGGGGTGTGGGACGCGCCGGGGACCGTTGCCGTGGAGGTCGCGGAGTCCTTCGAGGTGTGCGGGGTACGGGCCGCCTTCTTCGAGGTACCTCACGACGCCCCGACCTGTGGTCTCAGGATCTCCGGTGGAGACGGGGTCACAGCCGCTTTCGCCACCGACCTCGGGGAGGTGACGCCGCAGGTCCTCGGCTGGATGCGTGGTGCGCGGGCTCTCGTCCTGGAGGCCAACCACGATCCCGAATGGTTGCGCAGGGGGCCGTACCCCATGGATCTCAAGCGCAGGATTCTCTCCAGCCGGGGGCACCTCTCCAACCTGCAGAGCGCCGAAGCCGCGCTCGCCCTGGCTCCGTACGGGCTCTCGGAGATAGTCCTTGCGCACCTCTCCGAGACCAACAATACGCCGGTGAGGGCCTGCGGAACCGTCGCGCTCGCGCTGCGTAGAGCAGGTTACGGCGGAGTACGGGTCCGGGCCGCGATGCGTCGCCATCCTACACCCTGGATCTCGGTGGGGGCACTGGCGGATGACGACGGGGAGTGTGTCTACCGCCGCGCGGAAGAGTCGGGGCGTCTGTTCGATCTGGGGAGGTGATCCGGCGCGCAACCATCGTCGCCGTCGGGAAGGTCCGGGGATGGGCCGCCGGAGGGTGTGAGAACTACCTGAGCAGGCTCGGCCGGTATTTCCGGGTCGAGGTCATCGAGGTGCGTGAGGAGGATATCAACCGCAGGAAGCCTGATGAAGTGCTCGCCTTGGAAGCGGAGCGGCTTCTGCGGAGGCTGCCGCGGGGCTCTTATACCATCGTCCTGGACCGCGAACGGGGTAGAGAGCTCTCCTCGGAGGAGTTGGCCGGCAGGCTCTCTTCGCTCGGGGCGCTGGGAAGGAGCCACGTGGCCTTCGTCGTTGGGGGACCGCTCGGTCTCGATGAGAGGGTGCTCGAGCGTGCTGATTTCGTCCTCTCGCTCGGCCGCCTGACGCTCCCGCACGCGCTCGCCCGTGTCGTGCTCCTCGAGCAGCTCTACCGGGCGGTGAAGATCGAACGCGGGGAGCTCTATCACTGGTAGTTGACCGATCTTTTAGCGATCTCTAAGATAAGATCCGGGTTCACATTTACGAAGATTCAGGCTGTCCGCAGGGGGAGGTGAAGCGGGGCCATGAAGGGTCAGGGGGCCCGGAGGGGGGCTCCGACCGCCATCACGGGTGACGTGCGCCGGATGCCTCTCCCTGCTCCGGTTCTGTTCCTGTGGGGATTCGCGGCTGCCCTGCCGGAGATCTTCAGGATGGAAGAGACCTTAAAGGTCGCGCTTCTCTCAGCGCTTTATGGGTGCTCCGCGATCTTCGCACTCGGCGCTTGCGGGTGGGCTGCCGTGAGAGGTTCGTCACGTCAGGCGAGGTGGTTCTGGGGTCTCTGCTTCTCCGGCGTCGCCCTGGTGCTCGCCGGATATCTCATCTGGCTGGTCCTTGGTACCAGCGGGTTCGACTCTCTCGGGTTTATGCCCCGGGATCCGATGTACGCTCTGGCGTATCTCTTACTCTTTCTTGCCTTCACATACCTGGTTGCGGTGACCACAAGGGGTGTCTTCCCGCTAATCCCGCTGGATACGCTGGCGGTCATGGTCTCGACGGGGCTTCTCGGATGGTACTTCGTGCTCGGGCGCGCGATGGACGGCGTCCTGCAGGATCTCAGGAGGGAGGCCGTGCTCAACTTCGCGGGCGGGGTGGCGGATGCCGGGCTGCTCTTTCTCGCCCTGGTGGTCCTCTCCGGCGACGAGCGGCCCGCTTTCGCCGGGTGGCTGGTGGCCGGGCTCTCCGTGTTCGTGTCCGCAGACCTCGCCTACTTCGTCGGCGAACCGCTTGGCGGGGAGAAACCCGGCGGGTTTCCCGTGGTGATGTGGAGCCTGGGGATGGTGTTATTGGGCCTTGCGGCGCTCCGCGGGGACGAGAGGGTGGATGAGATGCCGGGGTGGGCGCGGACCGCCGGGATAGGCTCCCTGCGGACGTTCTTATTCTGGTTCGGCCCACTCTCGCCGTCGGTGCAGTACGCCTTCCTGGCTGGCTGGGTGTCCCTCCATCCACCGGTACCCCCCTATGTCTTATGGGCTGGGGCCTTCTTCGTCGTCTACTTCGGTCTGAGGACCTCCGCCCTCACCCTCGTCAGTCACGGCATACGTAGGGAGACGGCGGGCCTGGCCAGGAGGGAGGAGCAGGCCAGGATCTCCGAAGAGCTCAGGAGGTCGCTGGAGCGGGGTGTGGGGGAGATGAGGGCCAGTCTCAGAAAGGCCCGCGCTGCGCTCGACCGCGGCGACGGGAGCCTGGCGGGCGAGGAGCTCGGACGGGCCGAGTTCGAAGCTCGCCAGGTCGGCTATCAGGTGTCTCTGCCTGTAGAGGAGATGCTTGGCAGGTGCGGGAAGGTGCTAGATCCAGAGGGCGCGCTGCTGCGCTTCGTGGAGGATCTACGGGGGTGTTTCGGGCTTGAGGTGTGCGTCGATCTCCGGGCTCCGTTCGATGGTTTGGATCCCTCCGAGACGGCAGCCGTCTGCAGGGTGGTGTGCGAGGCACTGTGGAACGCCGCGAGGCACTCCAGAGCGAGTGATATACGGCTTGAGAGCCGGAGTGTGGGGTCGGTGTTCGTCATCCGGGTACGCGATGACGGGTGTGGTTTCTCGCCGGATGATTCCCGTGAGGGGTTTGGAATACGGGTGATGCACCGCCGGGCCGCCGAGATCGGCGCGGGACTCGACATCGTCTCTTCGCCCCACCTCGGGACCACCGTGCAGCTGCGCCTGCAGCGTTAGGGAGAGGTGGCCGCAGGATGTTACCATAAGCGTATGCGGGTACAGATCGACAGGTTCGAAGACGGTGGATGGGCCGTCCTTGTGCCATATCCGCGGAGTGGCGTCACCTTCGACGTGCCAAGGGAGATGATTCCGCCAGGGTGCTCCGCGGGGGACGTACTTGTGGCCAGGTTCATACCGGACGAGGCGGAGAGCCGGCGTGCTGAGGAAGAAGGCCGCGCCCTCATGAACAGGCTTCTCGGGAGAGGGGAGCTGGATGAGGCTTGAGCAGAGGCTCGCCGCAGCCATAAGGGATGCCGCTCGCCGGGTGTACGACGTGGAGCTCGACGGCGTACACGTCGAGAGGCCCGGCGATCCCGGCCACGGGGATTACGCCAGCAACGTGGCGCTGGCTGGCGCCAGGATCTTCCGGCGCAATCCCAGAGAGGTGGCGGCGGAACTGTGCAGCGCACTCCGGAGCGAGCTCGTGGAGCGTGCCGAGGCTGCCGGCCCCGGGTTCATAAATCTCCGGTTGTCTGCAAGAGCGCTGTGGGCCGAAATAGAAGAGCTGCTGCGGCAGGGGCGATCCTACGGGAGGAGGGAACCGTATGGCGAGCCCGTGATACTCGAGTACGTCAGCGCGAACCCCACCGGCCCGCTGACCGTAGCCCACGGCCGGCACGCCGCCTACGGGGACTCTCTGGCCAGGATACTCTCCGCCTCGGGGAGACGGGTGTTCCGAGAGTACTACGTGAACGACGGGGGGAACCAGATACGCCTGCTGGGCGAGTCGGTCGCCGCCCGCTACGCCGCCCTCTACGGCAGGGAGTGGGAAGTTTCCGACCCGGGTTCTCTTTACCAGGGCGATTACATCACCGACATAGCTCGGGACCTCGCCGCCGAGCGGGCCGACGATCTGTTCGAGGCTCCCACGGAGGAGGCGATCAAGGAGATCAGCGCCTTCGCCGTTCGGTGGTGTATGCGGGAGATAGAGAGGAGCCTCGCCCGCGCCCGGGTCGGATTCGACGGGTATTTCAGCGAGAGGTCTCTCTACGAGTCGGGTAAGATCGAGGAAGTTCTGCAGCGGCTCAGGCTGAGCAGACACACCTACGAGAAGGAGGGGGCGCTGTGGCTCTCCTCGAGCGACTTCGGGGACGACCGCGACCGGGTACTCGTGAAGAGCGACGGCTCCTACACCTACATGGCCCCGGATCTCGCCTACCACCTGGACAAGTTCGAGCGTGGTTACCGGCGGGCGGTGGACGTCCTGGGAGCAGACCACGCGGGCTACCCGCCACGCATACGGGCTGGGCTCGTGGCGCTCGGGGTGCCGGAGGACTTCCTCGATGTCGAGTTCGTACGGCTGGTCAAGCTCGTTCGGGAGGGTGAGCAGGTGAAGGTGAGCAAGCGAGCGGGCAATTTCGTCACCCTGGACGAACTCCTCGACGAGGTCGGCGTGGACGCCGCGCGCTACTTCTACGTCCGCTCCTCTCACCGTACGGAGATGAACTTCGACCTCGATCTCGCTGTTCGGCAGTCGGACGAGAACCCGGTCTACTACGTGCAGTACGCGCACGCGCGGATCTCCTCCATATTTCGGAGGGCCGGTGTCGAGGCGGGGTCGCTCGACTCCGTCGAGCCTGCTGAGCCTGCCCCAGAGGAGCGCCTCCTTGCCCTGGAGCTGCTCGACTTCCCGCGGGTGCTGGAGAACGCCGCGCAGAGGCGGGAGGTGCACCCGATACCGAAATACCTCGAAGGGCTCGCCACGCTCTTCCACCGCTTTTACACGGTGCACCGGGTGCTCGTGGACGACGAAGCCGAGCGTGCGAGGCGGCTCGCCCTCTGCGCCGCCACCAAGAACGTGCTGAGCTCTGGCCTCGAGCTGCTCGGGGTCGAGGCTCCGGAGAGGATGTAGCCTCTAACCCTGCTTCCCGGGGCGGGCGCGTCTGCTCTGGCGCTCCTTCTGCGCCCGGGTCATCTTCCTGAGCCTCTTTATCGCCTGCAGCGTGACGGACATGTCTATACCTCCTCGCTGTCGCTGGCATGGCCCCGTGAGCTCGTCGCTCTGCGGGGTTTCGAAACGTCTTCTGTGCAGACCGGGCCATAGGCTACATCGGCGGCCGGAACGGTCAAGGTGACTCGACGGTGGCCGGGGTTAAACGTTTCACCCCGGCTGTAGGGTGATGGCGGTTCGAGAACGCCCCGGCGGGGTAAAACTCTTTTGGGGATCAAACCCTCTGAGAGGCATTGGGCAAACTCCAACGGGGGTCGAAAGATGTCGGAAGGTTCTTCGATCGGGCGGGGTGGGCGGCGTTTCGTCTATACCGCATCCGGTATCTGTGCGCTGGGCGGGCTTCTCTTCGGTTACGACACCGGGGTCATCTCCGGTGCGCTACTTTTCCTGAAGCGCGATCTCGGCATACAGCACGATGCGTTCATGCAGGGGTTGGTGACCAGTGCGATTCTGATCGGGGCCATGATCGGAGCGCTGGTGTGCGGGTCTCTCGCCGACCGGCTCGGGCGCAGGAGGCTCACGCTCCTGGCTGGGGTCGTCTTCGGTGTCGGGGCCATAGGGGCTGCGCTATCACCCGACGTGGCGGTGCTGGTCTTCTTCAGGATAGTTCTCGGCCTCGGAGTTGGGCTCGCCTCGGTGATAGTGCCGATGTACATAGCGGAGATCTCTCCGGCCGAGGTGCGTGGCAGGCTCACCTCGCTCAACCAGCTCATGATCACGGTCGGTATCCTGGTCGCCTACATAATCGACTATGTGCTCGCCCCCTACGCGGCCTGGCGCTGGATGTTCGGGCTCGCCGTGATACCGGCGGCCGTGCTCTTCATAGGGATGTACTTCATGCCCGAGACCCCGCGCTGGCTCGTCAGCCACGGCCAGCTCGACGTCGCGCGGCAGGTTCTGGGACGTACCCGCGGGGAGGAGAGGATCGAGGAGGAGATAGAAGGGATCCAGGAGGCCGAGCGGCGCGCCAGGGAGCAGGCCGGTTGGGGGGAGCTGGTCAAGGCCTGGATCCGTCCGGCTCTCATCGTCGGGCTCGGGCTCGCCATCCTGCAGCAGTTCGTGGGTATCAACACGATCATCTACTACGCCCCGACCACGCTCACCAAGCTCGGCTTCGGAGACTCCGCTTCCATCCTGGCGCAGGTAGGAATAGGCGTGGTCAACGTGCTCTTCACCTTCGTCGCGATAAGGACGCTCGACACCATAGGTCGCAAGAAGCTGCTTCTGGCCGGGAGCATCGGAATGACCGTGAGCCTGGCGGTGCTCGGTTTCCTCACGCTCGCGGTGGGGATAAAGGGTGGGGCCATCGGCATCATCACGATAATCTGTCTCGCCGTCTACATAGCCTCCTTCGCGGCCACCTGGGGCCCGACGGTCTGGGTGATGCTCCCGGAGATCTATCCTCTGCGGGTGCGCGGGCCTGCGGAGGGGCTCGCGACCTGGGGGAACTGGGCCTCCAACTTCCTCGTCTCCCTCACCTTCCCGAGCATGCTCGCCGGGCTCGGTCAAGGACCGTCGATGTTGATGTTCGCCGGGATGGGGGTGATATCGTTCCTCTTCGTGCTCGCGCTCGTTCCCGAGACCAAGGGGAAGACGCTCGAGGAGATAGAGGAGGAGCTGAACGTCGAGGTCGAAAAGGCGGGCTGAGCCGCTCTGGTATACTGCTGGATACACCCGCGTGATCCCGAGAGAAGAGACCTGGGGAGGAGATGAGCGCGAGCAAGCGGCTGGTCATCTGTCAGGTGAGCGACATTCACTGCGGTAGCCCGCATTTTATTCCCGATCTTCTGGAGCGCACGATCCTGGAGGTCAACGAGATGGACCCTACGGCGGTGGTGGTCTCCGGAGACCTCACCGACGCCGGCTACCGGCAGGAGTTCGAGACTGCCGCCGACTACGTGCGCCGCTTCCGCTGCGAGCGGGTGATGGTCATCCCGGGCAACCACGACTCACGCAACGTGGGATATATACACTTCGAGCGTCTCTTCGGGGAGCGGTATTCGGTCCTGGATTTCGACGAGGCGGTGATGGTCGGGGTGGACTCCTCGGAGCCGGACCTGAACGACGGCCGGGTGGGGCGCGAGCACTACGAGTTCATCCGCGAATCCTTCGCCGGGGCTGGCGACAGGTTGAAGATCTTCGTGATCCACCACCATCTCGTGCCCATCCCCGGCACCGGACGGGAACGCAACATCATCTTCGACGCGGGTGACATCCTGGAGCTCCTGGTGGAGGTGGGCGTGGACCTCGTGCTCTCCGGACACAAGCACGTGCCCTATTCCTGGAAGCTCGAGGACATGTTCATCGTCAACGCTGGGACCGCGTCGACCACCCGGCTGCGGGGGAACACCCGTCCCTGCTACAACGTGGTCGAGATAGAGGACCGCCGGGTGCGGGTCTTCCGGAAGTATCCGTTCAAGGAACGCGAACTCGCGGTGGACTTCAACCCCAGGACGCACGCCTACTATCGCCGGGAGGAGAAGATAGATTCGGAGGTTGTGCTGCCGGGCGAGCGGTAGGGGCCTGGAAAAGATGCGCGCACTTTTCCTGATAGACGGAGAGCACTATCCTCCGGTCGTGATCGAGGCGATAGAGGAGTTGCGCGCTTCCCTCGGCGTGGAACCGGTCGCGGCGGCTTTGCTCGGGGGGACGGAGAAGATCGGGGAGGGAGCCGACTACGGGCTGCCGCTCGTCTTCGGGGAGGACCCGGAAGACGCCGTCAGGGAGGCGATCGTACGTTACGAAGTGGACGTCGTCGTCGATCTCTCCGATGAGCCGGTGGTCGGTTACAGGGAGCGGATGAGGATAGCCTCGAGGGTACTCGCCGCGGGCGCGCGCTACGTGGGCAGCGACTTCGAGCTTCGTCCGCCGGAGTTTCATCCCGTCTTTGGGAAGCCTTCGCTGGCGGTCATCGGCACCGGGAAAAGGATCGGGAAGACCGCGGTGACTGGGTATCTCGCCCGGCTTCTGGCCCGGGAGGGGTTCGATCCGATCGTCGTCTCCATGGGGCGCGGGGGTCCCCCGCGCCCGGAGGTGATAGATGGGAAGAGGATGGAGATCGGCAGCGACTATCTTCTCGAGGCGCTGCGGCGCGGGGCGCATGCGGCGAGCGATTGCTACGAGACCGCCGCGCTCAGCCGGGTGACGACTGTGGGGTGCCGGCGCTGCGGCGGCGGGCTCGCCGGGGCACCTTTCGTCTCCAACGTGATCGAGGGGGCGAGGGTAGCCGCCGGGCTCGAGGGGGGCCTCATCCTCTTCGATGGCTCGGGGGCCGCTTTGCCGCCCGTGGAGGCGGGGGCGCGGGTGCTCGTCGCCGGAGCGAACCAGGACCCCGAATACGTGACCGGGTTCCTCGGCGCCTACCGGCTGCTCGTCTCCGACGTGCTGCTGATCACGATGGCCGAGGAGCCGCTGGCCTCACCCGAGAGGGTGCAGCGGCTCAGGCAGGAGGTTCGGAGGGTGAAGCCGGAGATCGAGGTCGTCCCCGTGGTCTTCCGCCCGCGGCCCGTCGATGACGTGCGCGGGGTACGGCTGGTGTACGTCTCCACCGCGCCACGGCAGATGCTCGGCAGGTTGAGCGGGTATCTCGAGGAGGAATACGGCTGCAGGGTGGTGGCGGCCTCGGGGAACCTCTCGGACCGGCGGGCCCTCGAATATGACCTCGAAGCGGCGGGGGACGCGGAGGCCTATCTCACCGAGATCAAGGCTGCCGCGGTCGACGTGGTGGCACGGCGGGGGCGGGAGGAGGGGATACCTGTCTTCTACTGTGACAACGAACCCGTGGCGGAGGGGCTCGAGTCTCTGCTGATCGATCTGGCCCGGCGTGCGGCGGAGGGGTTTGCGGGAATGGACTGTGGTTGAAGGCATGCTCTGGTGTATAATTTCGATGCTGAAGTATCCCGCTACGGTTCCACGATCGTAGGGATACTCCGTATCAAATTCCGCAAGACCCCGCCCTCACTGAGAGAAGGGTTCCGGGAGGGGCCCGCGGCGGGTACGGGAGGTGGGTGATCCTCTATTAGCACGGTCGAGCCCCATTCCGGGGGGATGATGAGGGCTATTGAGCTTGCAACCGTGACCGAGCAGGTCGCGTTGCGGGTGGCCCGTCTGGAAGGTTCAGGTTCTCCGGAGGAGGCCTATACCCTGGCCAGCAAGACTTTCCGGGAAGAGATGGACAAGGTCCACGTCTCAGCGGAGGTGGTCGTCTTCCGGGAGGAGAGACCGGGGAGGGGGAGGCTGGTGCATTCCGAGGTGCTCTCGGTGGGTGACGTGCTCGGGTCCGGTGGGGTCGAGGTGGACATCGCTGTCGAGCCCGTCGAGGGGCTCTCGCTCCTGACCAAGGGGCTGGCGGGTTCGGTGACCGCGGTGGCCGCCTCGCCGAGGGGCACGATGCTGCGGACGCCGGACATGTACATGAGCAAGCTCATCGTCGGTCCCCAGGCCAGGGGGAAGATAGACATAGACGCCCCCGTGGCTCAAAACATTCGAGCCATCGCGGAGGCGATGGGGCGTGAGACTTCTGAGATAACGGTCGCCGTACTGGACCGGGAGAGGCACGAGGGACTCATCGAGGAGATCAGACGCAGCGGGGCCAGGATACAGATCCGTCCCGAGGGGGATCTCGCCCCGGCCATCGCCGTCGGGTTGCGGGGGGCCGATCTCGACGCGGTCATCGGGATCGGGGGAGCGCTGGAGGGTATCCTCGCCGCTGCGGCCATAAAGTGCCTCGGTGGTGAGATGCAGGCGCGGATGTGGCCGACGCAGCGATCTCAGGTCGAGAAGCTCAGGGAGTGTGGGCTCGACGACCCCGAGCAAAAGCTTACGTTGGGAGATCTCATTCGGGGTGATGAGGTGGTGTTCGCTGCCACCGGCATCACGCCCGGGGAGACCCTCGAAGGCGTGAAGTACTTTAGAGGAGGAGCGAGAACGCAGACGGTTGTGATGTCCACCAACCCGCGTATGGTAAGATTTATCGACACCATCCATGTTCTGGGACCAGATGTCCGGCTGCAGGGCTTTCGACGTTGAAGCCACACCACCGGATTGTCCTGGAAGTATCTTAGCAAACGAGAGGTAAGAGATGGCCGACATATCCACCCTTGAACGCAAGAAGCTGAGCGATCTGCACCAGATAGCATCCCAGCTTGGCATCGAGAAGTACCGCAAGTACCGCAAATCCGAGCTCGCCGCCCTGATTTACAAGGTGGCTACAGAGCAGGCCGGCAACGGCGGCGGGCAGGCCCAGGCGAAACCGCCCGAGGAGGCTCAGGTCGCGGTGCGTCCCGAGGCGAACGGCTCCGCCGTGAAAGAGGCGGCTCCGGAAGCCGCCGCTGGGTCTGCCGGTGGGACGGAGACCGCGGTCGTGGAGAGGCCTAGAGAAGAGAGGCCGAAGAAGGAGGCCGAGCAACGGCAGCCGCGGTCGGAACAGCGTCCTCCCGAGGATGAGAAACTCAGGCAGAGCGGTGTCCTTGACATCCTGCCCGACGGATTCGGGTTCCTGCGCACCAGGGGCTACATCCAGAGCAAGGGGGACATCTACGTCTCCACCTCGCAGATAAAGCGCTTCAATCTCAGGCGCGGGGATTACATAGTCGGGCAGATCCGGCCCGCCCGCGAGGGCGAGAAGTACCCGGCGCTGGTGCGCATCGAGAAGATAAACGACCGCGAACCGCAGAAGGGGCGTCAGCGGCCGAACTTCGACGACCTGACGCCGCTCTACCCCATGGAACGGCTGCGCCTGGAGTGGAAGCCCAACGACATCGCCCCGCGGGTGATAGACCTGGTTGCCCCGATCGGCAAGGGGCAGCGCGGGCTCATCGTCTCCCCTCCGAAGGCGGGCAAGACCACGATTCTGAAGCAGATCGCGCAGTCCATAATCGCCAACTACCCGGACGTGAAGGTGCTGGTTCTTCTCGCCGACGAGCGCCCGGAGGAGGCGACGGACTGGCGGCGCAGCGTGCCCGAGGCGGAGGTCGTGGCCTCGACCTTCGACCAGCCGCCGGAGAACCATATCGCCGTGGCAGAGCTCGTCCTCGAGCGCGTCAAGCGGCTCGTGGAGGAAGGCGACGACGTGGTGGTGCTGCTCGACTCGCTCACCCGCCTCGCGCGCGCCTACAACCTGGCCGCCCCCGCGAGTGGGCGTATCCTTTCCGGGGGTGTGGATTCGGCCGCGCTCTACCCGCCGAAGAAGTTCTTCGGCGCGGCGCGCAACATCGAGAACGGCGGCTCGCTCACGATCCTGGCCAGTGCCCTCGTGGAGACCGGCAGCCGCATGGAGGAAGTTATCTACGAGGAGTTCAAGGGCACCGGCAACATGGAGCTCCACCTGGAGCGCAAGCTGGCGAACAAGAGGATCTACCCGGCCATCAACATCGAGGATTCCGGAACCCGCAAGGAGGAGCTCCTGATGGAGCCCGCCGAGGCGCAGAGGGTCTGGCAGGTCAGGAACATCCTCAACGCGCTGGACACCAGCCAGAAGATAGAGCTCCTCATCCAGAAGCTCAAGGAGACCCGTACCAACGCCGAGTTCCTGCGCGAGCTGCAGCGGGTGCGGTAGCGAGGCGTTTAGAGGTCGGGAAGGCGCCGCTCTCGTCCGCGGGGGCCCGCCTTCCCGGGCTTTCTGGACGGGAAGTATTAAACTAGTTGTCGTTCGACGAGATCCTGCAGATCGGAGGAAAAAAGATGAAGAGTGGTATCCATCCGGCCTACACGAAGACGATCGTGAGGTGTAGCTGCGGCAACGAGTTCGAGACCCGTTCGACCGCCGAGCAGGAGGTGCTGCACGTGGACGTGTGCTCCGCCTGCCACCCCTTCTTCACCGGCAAGCAGCGCATAGTCGATTCCGGCGGGAGGGTCCAGCGCTTCCAGGACCGTCTGGCCCGGCGGAGCAAGAAGTAGCGGGGCCACCATGCGGGTCGGCGGGCAGGCGGTGATGGAGGGCGTCCTGATGCGCTCCCCCAACTTCTGGGGGGTGGCGGTCAGGACGCCCGACGGGGAGGTAGACATCAAGGCCGAGCGGTTTCGTTCGGTCACCGGAAAGAGCCGCCTGCTGCGCCTCCCGGTGATAAGGGGTTTCGTCTCTCTGGCCGAGACCCTGTGGCTGGGCATGCGGGCCCTCACGCTCTCCACCAACATCGCGCTCGGTGAGGAGCAGGAGCTCTCCAGGAAGGAGATAGCGGGTACGATGCTCTTCGGGCTCGTGCTCGCGGTGGTGCTCTTCCTGGCGGTTCCGGTGCTCGGCACCAAGGGGATAGGCTGGCTCCTCGGAGGTAGGATCGAGAACCCCCTGGTCTTCAACCTGGTAGAGGGGGTTTTGCGCATCGCCATCTTCCTGGCCTACCTGGTGGGGATCACGGCGGTGAGCCGCGACATCAAACGTTTCTTCGCCTACCACGGAGCCGAACACAAGGCGATAAAGGTCTACGAGCGTGGGGACGAGCTCGTCCCCGAGAACGCGAGGGACCTCGACACGAGCCACGTCCGCTGCGGCACGAGCTTCATCCTCTACGTGCTCGTGCTCTCGATCCTGGTCTTCTCGCTGCTCGGTATACAGGGGTGGGCCGCGATGGTCGCGAGCAGGATAGTCGTGATCCCGCTGGTCGCGGGTATAGCTTTCGAGTTCATAATGTGGAGCGCCAGACACCAGGAGAGCCCATTCGTGAGGGCCCTGATCTGGCCCGGGCTGCAGCTGCAGAAGCTGACGACCCGTGAACCCACGGACGAGATGGTCGAGGTGGCGATGGCCTCGCTCAAGAAGGTGCTCTCCATGGAGCAGGAGGCGCGAGGCGGCGGTGTGGACGATGGTACGAGCAAGCTGGTGATCTAATTTGGACGAGCAGGTCGTAAAGCTGGCGGAGGAGACGCTGGGCAGGTTTCGGGCGCTCACGCAGGAGCTGTCCGACCCCGGGCTGTACTCGGATCAACGCAGGTACGCGGAGGTGGCCAAGGAACACGCGCGTCTGAAGCGCGGCGCCGAGCTCTGTGAGGCGATGCTCGAGGCCATAAAGGAGGGCCGGGAGGCCAGAGAGCTGGTCGAGTCTTCGGAGAACGCCGAGGAGAGGGAGTTTTTCGCCTCGGAGGCCGCCGCGGCCGAAGCAAGGGCAGAGGAGCTGGCCGAGGAGATCCGGGCGGAGTTGATAGTGCGTGATCCGAACGACGACAAGGACGTCATCCTCGAGATACGGGCCGGGGCCGGGGGAGACGAGGCCGCCCTGTTCGCCGGTGAGCTCTACGAGATGTACGCCCGGTATGCCGACCGGCTCGGTTTCAGCCACCGCATACTCTCTTCGAGCCCGGCGGAGATCGGTGGCTACAAGGAGGTCGCCATGGAGATCAGCGGCGACCGGGCGTACTCCATCTTCAAGCACGAGGGGGGTACCCACCGCGTCCAGCGCGTTCCGAAGACCGAGAGCCAGGGGCGCATCCACACCTCCACGGCGACCGTCGCCGTCCTCCCGGAGGCCGAGGAGGTCGAGGTGGAGATAAACCCCAACGACCTCGAGATAGACGTCTACCGCTCCTCCGGACCCGGCGGCCAGAGCGTGAACACCACCGACTCGGCGGTCAGGATCACCCACAAGCCGACCGGCCTCGTCGTGACCTGCCAGAACGAGAAGAGCCAGCTTCAGAACAAGGAGCAGGCGATGAGGATCCTGCGCTCGCGCCTGCTCGAACGAGAGCTGCGCGAGCAGCGCGAACGGCAGGGGGCGATGCGGCTCGCTCAGGTCGGGACAGGAGATCGCTCTGCGAAGGTCCGTACCTACAACTTCCCCCAGGGGCGCGTTACCGACCACCGGGTCAACCTCACCACCCACAACCTCGAGGCCGTGCTCGAAGGGGAGCTCGAGGAGTTCACCCGTGCTCTGGCCGCCAAGGAGAGGGCCGAGCGACTGGCCGAGGAGGCGGCCGGGGCCAGAAGCTGAGTTTTGCTGCACCAAGCTTTGACCAGCCGACGGTTTGTCAGGTGGGCGGCGGAGGAACTGCGTGCCGCAGGCGTACCCGAGCCCGAAGTCTCGGCGGAGGTACTCCTCGCCGAGTTGCTGGGCGTGGGCAGGGCCGAGGTGGCGGCCCGCGATATCCCGGTCTCCGGTGAACTGCTGGATCGCTACCGTTCCATGGTCTCCCGACGCAGGGGACGTGAGCCCGTGCAGCGCATCCTCGGTTATGCGTACTTCCGTAAACTTAAGCTTGAAGTAGACGGTTCGGTGCTCGTGCCGCGCGCCGACACGGAGAGCGTCGTCGATGTGGCGTTACGCTGGATCGACGGGCGCGGGGGGGAGGCGAGGGTGCTCGACCTCGGGACCGGTTCGGGGGCGATAGCTCTTTCCGTAGCGTTGGAGAGGCCCCGTTGTGAGGTCTACGCTTCGGACGTCTCTTCTGCGGCGCTCGAGGTCGCCCGGCGCAACGCCGCTTCTTCCGGGGTGGAGGTGACCTTCCTGCAGGCCGACCTCTCGAGTGGGCTCGAGGAGCTTGCGGGGAGGATCGACCTTCTCGTCTCGAACCCGCCCTATGTGAAGAGCGGGGAGATCGGCGCTCTCATGCCCGAAGTACGCCTGTGGGATCCCCCCGGGGCCCTCGACGGCGGTTCGGACGGCCTCTCCTTCTACAGGAGGATCTTCGCCGAGATCCCGGAGCTGCTCGCGCCCGGGGCCGGGGTGATCCTGGAGATTGGGGACGGACAGGCACAAGAGGTGTTCGACCTCGGGGAGAAAGCCGGCTTCCGCCCGCTCGGGGTGGAGCGTGATCTCGCCGGCAGCGAACGTGTGGTCGCCTTCGTGTGGGAGGTGAGATGAAAGCTAAAGTAAAGGTGGAGGAGGCGGCAGAGCGTCTGAAGCGGGGCGAGGTCGGGCTCGTTCCGACCGAGACCGTCGTCGGGCTCATGGCCACGGAGAGAGGCGTGCGCAGGATACAGGAGATAAAGCGGCGGGATCCGAGCAAGCCGCTGCAGCTTCTGTGCCGCTCGGCCCGGGAGGCGTTCGGTCTTGCGGCCCGGGTTCCCCCGCTCGCCGAGAAGCTCGCCGGGCTCTACTGGCCCGGAGGTCTCACGCTCGTGCTGGACCGTCCAGGGGGTGGGACGGTGGGGCTGCGTGTCCCGGACCATCCTACCGTGCAGCGAATCCTCGAAGCCCATGGCGGACCCGCTTACGCCACGAGCGCCAACATCTCTGGAGAGCCGGCGCCCTCCTCGCTCGAGGAGGTTGACCCCCGGGTGCTGGAGGAGGTCGACTTCATCGTGGAAGGAGAACCCGGCGGGGGCACGGCTTCTGCGGTGGTGGATCTGTCGGGAGAGAACCTGCGGGTGCTGCGTCCTTCGGGGGAGCTGGACCAGGAGAAGCTGGAGCGGCTTCGCCGGGAGGTCGGTGTTTGAGGACGGAGCGCGGGGTGTTTATACTCCTCTCCCGGGCTGGCTGCAAACGCCGGTTTCAGGAGCCGGCACACGCCAGCCTGCAACCCTGGCTTCGGGCAGCCTGGGGCTGGCGACGGTAGAGATTCGGAGGTGAACCTTTGATCGGGCCTTACGTCGAGGTGGACGCGGAAGTTCAGGAAGCTCTGGACGCGGAGCTCGAACGCCAGCGGAACACGATAGAGCTCATAGCGAGCGAGAACTTCGCGTCGCCGGCGGTGCTGGCTGCCCAGGGTTCCGTACTGACCAACAAGTACGCCGAGGGGTATCCCGGGAAGCGGTATTACGGTGGTTGCGAGCACGTCGACAGGGTGGAGAGCCTGGCCATAGAGCGGGCGAAGAGGCTCTTCGGTGCCGAGCACGTCAACGTCCAGCCGCACTCCGGCAGCCAGGCCAACGAGGCCGCCTACGCCGTGTTGCTCGAGCCCGGGGAGAAGGTTCTCTCGATGGACCTCGCCCACGGCGGGCATCTGACCCACGGGATGAAGATCAACTTCAGCGGCAGAACCTACGACTTCGTCCACTACGGTGTGGGTGAGGACGGCTACATAGACCACGACGAGGTGCGTGAGATAGCCCGGCGCGAGCGGCCCCGGCTCATAGTCGCCGGGGCGAGCGCCTACCCTCGCACGCTGCACTTCGACGCCTTCCGTGAGATCGCCGACGAGGTCGGGGCCTATCTGATGGTGGACATGGCGCACATCGCCGGGCTGGTCGCAGGAGGGGTGCACCCATCCCCGATCCCCTACTGCGAGGTGGTCACGACGACGACCCACAAGACGCTGCGCGGCGGGCGGGGCGGGATGGTCTTCTGCCGCGAAGAGTTCGCGAAGAAACTGGACAGCCGGGTCTTCCCTGGTTTGCAGGGCGGGCCGCTGATGCACGCCATAGCCGGCAAAGCCGTTGCGCTCGGCGAGGCGTTGAGGCCCGAGTTCGCGGACTACGCCCGGCGGGTGGTGGCAAACGCCCGGGTGATGGCCGAGAGGCTCATGGAGGGTGGGATGAAGCTCGTCTCCGGCGGGACGGACAACCATCTGATGCTCGTCGATCTGCGCGGCAGCGGGGTTACCGGCAAGGAGCTCGAGACGAGGCTCGAAAGTGTCGGGATCACCTGCAACAAGAACATGGTCCCCGGAGATCCCGAGCCACCGACGGTGACCAGCGGCATCAGGCTCGGCACCGCCGCCGTAACCACGCGCGGCATGGGGGAAGAGGAGATGCGCGAGATCGCGGACATCATAGCGGCCGCGGCCCGGGGTGAGACCGATGGGCTGCGCGGGAGGGTCAGGGAGATCGTGGAAGCCCACCCGCTCTATGCGTGACTACCCCAACCTTCACGTCGTAGACCTCCCGCTGAGCCGGCACAAGCTCTCGGTTCTCAGGGACGAGCGCACCAGGCACCGGGAGTTCCGGCAGGCCATGCACGAGCTCGCCCTCATCCTGGTCGCCGAGGCGACGCGTAGGATGCCGACGAGCACGGTGAAGGTGCACACCCCGCTCGCTGAGACGGAGGTCGAGGAGATCTCGGGACCCATCTGCTTGGTGCCCGTGCTGAGGGCCGGTCTGGGGATGCTCGAAGGGGCGCTGGCGCTGCTGCCGGAGGCCACGGTCGGTTTCATGGGTCTCTTCCGGGACGAGCGGACCACCGAACCGGTCGAGTACTACGTGAACCTTCCACGCAACCTGAAAGACTACTTCGTCGTCGTGCTCGACCCCATGCTCGCCACCGGCGGCAGCCTCTCCGCCACGCTCGCCAAGCTCAAGGAGGAAGGGGCCGTCTGGATCTCGTGCGTGCACGCCGTGGCCGCCGTACCCGGGATAGAGCGGGTCACGCGCGAACACCCGGACGTCTCCTTCTACACGGCGGCGGTGGATCCGGGGCTGGACGAGAGAGCGTTCATAGTGCCGGGGCTGGGCGATGCGGGGGACAGGCTGTATGGCACGCTCTGAAATCTCGAACCGGAACAGGCCCTCCTGGGACCAGTACTTCATGCGCATAGCGCATGAGGTGGCAACCCGTTCTACCTGCCCGCGCCTTGCGGTCGGGGCGGTGATCGTCCGCGACCGCAGGATCCTCACCACCGGTTACAATGGCAGTCCTTCCGGGATGCCGCATTGCGATGAGGTCGGCTGCCTCATACGGATAGTCGACGGGCGGGAGAGCTGTCAGCGGACCCTCCACGCCGAGCAGAACGCCATCATCCAGGCCGCATATCACGGGGTCAGCGTGCGCGGTGCCTCGATCTACTGCACCCACCAACCCTGTCTTCTCTGCGTGAAGATGATCATCAACTCCGGCATAGAAGACGTCTACTACGCTGGGGGATACCCAGATCCCCTCGCCCTTGAGATGGCGGCTGAGGGTGGGCTCAAGATGGTCAGGCTCGGGCCCGATGAGGCTCGAGGATAGACGTTTCGCAGGTGGTGCGAATCCGTTTCTTTGCAGCAATATAACCAGTAAGGTATAGTTTGCTCAATGGTGGAGAACAATTCTCTCAAGGCGGATATGGGCGGTAATTATGCCCGATACATAGGGATTGGGTTCGCTTTCGTGGCCGTGATCGCGGCGCTCGCTGCCGGCGGTTTTTTCGTCGATGGACTTGTTGGCACCCTCCCCCTCTTCACGATCCTGGGGCTCGTCGCGGGCTTCGCCGGGGCTCTCTACTATGTGTACCTCGCGGTGAAGGGACTGGGGGGGAGATGACCGACCAGTGGCGTCTGGCCCTCGGGTACGCGCTCCGGGTGTCCGTCGTCGCTGTCGTTGTGGGGGCCGGGCTGGTGTACGTCTACGGAGTCGTAGTGGCCGGTGCCTTCGAGTACGGGGTTGGCGTCGGCCTGGTGAGCCTGATCTCCACGGCCCTGACCGTCACGCTGCTGACCACGAGCTCGTGGCTTGGCAGAGGGTGCGGTGTCGGGTCTTTTTTCCTGCGTTACGGATTCGACGCGCTCGCTCTGGGGATTCCGGCCTTCTTGGGGCTCTGGCCCGTTGTGGCCATGCTCTCGGGCTTCACGATGGTGTATCTGGCGGAGATCGTCTTGCTGGTTCCCAGGGCGGTGGCTGGGGGCGCGGTGCGCCGCGCTCCCGGCTCTGAGGCGGTAGGTGAACTAGTAGAGCGGAGGGCTAAGATTTGACGGTTACGCTGGCGCTCTTGAAGCTCAGCCAGGAACAGGTCAGGGAGAAGATCCTTCACACTTGGGCTAGCGGGGAGAAGTCGTGGGTCATCCCGATCCACCTCGGCCCCCTCAACCTCTCGATAACGAAGATCGAGTGGTTTCTCTTCATCGGGGTTGCAGTGACGTTCCTGTTCCTTTTCTTTGGAAGCCGGGCGCTCAAAAACCGGCCCGGGGCATACCAGGTTCTCGTCGAAGAGACTTACGGCTTCGGCCGACGGATGCTGGGAGGTCAGATAGGCCCCGAAGGGATGAAATGGTTCCCATACACCCTCTCGATCTTCGTTTTGCTCCTTGTTCTGAACCTCATAGCCCTCATCCCCAACACCTACCCGGTCACCAGCAATCTCTCCTTCACCGGTGCGCTGGCGATACTTACCTTCATACTCACCCAGTACGAGGGTGTGAGGCGGCACGGGCTCGGGGAATACCTCAAGAGCTGGGTGCCCGAAGGCTCCGGCCGGTTGATGGCCCCGGCCCTGTGGTTCCTGCACCTCATACAGGAGTTCACCAAACCGCTCACCCTCGCCATGCGACTTTACGCGAACATCATTGCTGGGCACCTGATCATATTCGTTTTCCTCAGCTTCATCCTCTACTACGGGATCTACTTCGCCGTAGTCTCCGTTCCGCTCGCGGTGGTGTTCTATGCATTTGAGATATTCGTGGCTGTGATCCAGGCATATATATTCGCTATACTTACGCAGGTCTATATAGAGTTGGCCATCTATGGAGAGGGATAGGATATCCCGGCTTTCTTCGAGCAAACTTTGCGGGTAAAGTCAGGTCCCTGAGAGGGGCGAGAGAAAGGAGATAGAATGTTGGAGACGGCCACCAGCGTCCTCGAGCTAGCCCAGACGGGGGGCTTTGATGGCACCCTGGCGCTCCTGCAGTCGAACATAACCGACCAGGGTCTCAAGTATCTGGGTACGGGCATCGCGGCCGGTACGGCGGTCATTGGCTCGGGGGCCGGGATGGGGTATCTGATTGGCCAGACGATAGCGAGCATCCACCGGCAGCCGGAGGCGTTCGAGCAGACGCGGGGTCTGATGTTCCTCGGCATCGGTCTGGTGGAGGCGTTTGCGCTCTACGGTCTGGTCTTCGCCATACTCCTCGCCTTCGTCCTCTAGCTTCTGGCAGGAGGGTAAAGGAGCATGGGCGGCGGAATATTCGACGTAACCAACACGAGCCTGGTTTTCTGGGAGCTCGTCAGCTTCGCCATCCTGCTTATCCTGCTCTACCGGTTCGTCTACCCGGTGCTCCGGGAGCAGATACAGCGCCGGCAGGCCGCCATCGAGCAGGCCATCGAGGAGGCCGAGCGGACCCGAGAAGAGGCGCGGGAGCTCCTGGAGGAGTACCGCAGGCAGATGGAGGAGGCCCGGCAGGAGGCGCGCCGCATCCTGGACGAGGCGAGGAGGCAGGGTGAGGCTCAGCGTGAGCGGACGAAGGCCGAGGCCCGGCAGGAGGCCGAGCGGATAATCCGGCAGGCCCGGGAGGAGATCGGGCGCGAGCGCGACGCCGCGCTGCGCGAGGTGCGCCAGGAGGTCGCCGAGATGGTCGTACAGGCGGCGGAGCAGGTGCTGCGGCGCGAGATAGACCGGGAGGAGCACGAGAGGCTCATCCAGGCCGCGCTGGACGATCTCGAGGCCGAGGTTGCCGGCTCCGTGAGCGGAGGTTAGTTTGAGCGCCGTCTCAACCTATGCCGAGGCGCTCTTCGCGGCGGCGCGGGAGCGCGACGAGCTCGAAGGGGTCCTTGGGGATCTGAAGGAGTTCGTCGAGGCGCTCGAGGGTAATGAAGAGCTAAGGCTCTTCTTCTACGGGGGGCAGCTCGAGAAACGCGAGAAGCGGCGGGTCATAGACGCCCTGACCGAGCGGATGAGCCGGTCCACCCGCAATTTCCTCAAGGTGCTCGTGGACAACGATCGGGAGGAACTTCTCCCTGAGATACTGCTTCGCTACGAGGAACTCGTCGAGGAGCACCTCCGGCGCGTCGAGGTCGAGGTCGTCACCGCCATCGAGCTTTCCGAGGGGGCGGTCAGGCGTCTCAAGGAGAGGCTGGAGGGTATACTCGCAGGCAGGGAGGTGATCCTGAGGACGAGCGTGGACCCGGAGATAATCGGTGGAGCGGTCTTCAGGTTCGGTGACAGGATGATGGACGGCAGCCTCCGGGGGCAGCTGGAGAGCCTGCGGGAGGCGATGGTCGAGAGGAGTGTTGTATAGCGATGGGTAGGCTGAGGCCGGAGGAGATCTCCTCGATACTCAAGGGAGCCATAACCGATTACGAGAACAGGGTACGCACCGAGGAGGTGGGCCAGGTTCTGGAGGTCGGCGACGGCATCGCCCGGGTGCACGGCCTCACCAACGCGATGTACCAGGAGATGCTCGAGTTCGAGGACGTCCGAGGCGAAAAGGTGCTCGGGCTCGCGCTCAACCTGGAGGAGGACAACGTCGGCGCGATCATCGCCGGGGACGACCGGTACATCCAGGAAGGATCCGTCGTACGACGGACCGGACGGCTGGTGAGCATACCCGTGGGGAGTGGGATGCTCGGCCGGGTCATAAACGCGCTCGGACAGCCGCTCGACGACAGGGGGGAGATCCAGGCCGAAGAGAACCGGCCCGTGGAGATAATCGCCCCCGGGGTCATAGAACGCCAGCCGGTCAACGAGCCGCTTCAGACCGGGATCAAGGCGATAGACTCCATGATTCCGATAGGACGGGGGCAGCGGGAGCTGATCATCGGCGACCGCAAGACGGGGAAGACCTCGATCGCGATCGACACGATCATCAACCAGCGCGATCAGGACGTCAAGTGCATCTACGTGGCCATCGGGCAGAAGGACTCCTCGGTTGCGGGGGTGGTGAGCGTGCTCGAGGACGCCGGGGCCATGGAGTACACCACGGTCATAAACGCCTCGGCCTCGCAGGCCGCCACGCTGCAGTACCTGGCGCCCTACGCCGGATGCGCCATCGGCGAGTACTTCATGCACCAGGGGCAGGACGCGCTCGTCATCTACGACGACCTCTCCAAGCACGCCGTGGCCTACCGGCAGATGATGCTCCTCCTGAGGCGGCCACCGGGCCGCGAGGCGTACCCCGGGGACATCTTCTATCTGCACTCGCGGCTCCTGGAGCGGGCGGCACGACTCTCCGACGAGCACGGGGGCGGGTCGCTCACGGCGCTGCCGATCATCGAGACCAAAGCCGGGGACATCTCGGCGTACATCCCGACGAACGTCATCTCGATAACCGACGGGCAGATCTTCCTCGAGACCGACCTGTTCAACGCGAACCAGCGCCCGGCGATAGACGTCGGGAACTCGGTGAGCCGGGTCGGAGGGTCGGCGCAGATAAAGGCGATGAAGAAGGTCGCCGGCACCCTGAGGCTCGACCTCTCCCAGTACCGCGAGCTCGAGAGCTTCGCGCAGTTCGGCAGCGATCTGGACAAGGCCACCCAGGACACCCTGGCCCGCGGACAGCGTACGCTCGGAATCCTCAAGCAGGGGGAGCGTCAGCCGCTGCCGGTCGAGGAGCAGGTCGCGGTCATCTTCGCGGTGACCAACGGTTTCCTCGACGAGGTGGAGGTCGAGCACGTCCCGGACTGGGAGGAGAACTTCAGGAGCTACCTCCGGGACAGCAAGGCGGACCTCCTCAGGACCATCCGCGAGGAGAAGGACCTCTCCGACGAGAGCATCGCGGCCCTCAAGGAGGCCATCGCCCAGTTCAACGACACCTACGAGCCTCCCGAGAGCGGGATAGCGGGCGTCTCGGCCGGCTCCAGGGAGGGATAGGGCTTTGGCCTCCGTCAGGGACATCCGGAGGCAGATCGCCTCCATAAAGAACATCTCCAAGATGACCGACGCCCTGCAGACGGTCTCCGGGGTGAAGTTCCGCAAGGCGGAGGCCGCGGTGAAGAGGTCACGCCCCTACGCCGAGAACTTCGAGGAGATGATGCGGGCCGTCGCGGCGAGCTCGGGGAGCAAGAACCCGCTGCTCGTCGGGCGGGAGGAGGTGAGGGCGGTCGCGATCGCGACGCTCACCTCCGACCGCGGGCTGTGCGGGGCCTTCAACGCGCAGGTGATCCGGCGCACGATGGACTTCCGGCGCAGGCAGGACGTGCCGGTCCGGCAGGTGGTGAGCGGGCGCAAGGGCATCGCCTTCTTCCGCTTCCGCAGGATAGAACTGGCGGAAACTTTCAGCGGCTTCACCGACTCACCGGCCTTCGAGAACGCGCAGGAGATCGGCCAGAGCCTCACTCGCCTGTTCGAGGGCGAGGAGGCCGATGAGGTGTATCTCGTCTACAATCGCTTCCAGAGCGCGCTCGTGCAGCGGCCGGTGCTCATACGGCTTTTGCCCGCCGCTCCCGAGCAGGAAGAAGGGGACGAACGGGGTGTGTCCAGTCCCTTCGAGTTCGTCCCGGATGCGGACGTGATACTTGGCAAGCTCATCCCGCGCTACGTGGAGACGCAGGTCTTCCAGGCGCTCCTAGAGAGTGCGGCCGGAGAACACGGGGCGCGGATGACCGCGATGAAGAACGCCACGGACAACGCCAACGAGCTGGTGGATACCCTGACGCTGCAGATGAACAAGGCGCGTCAGGCGCAGATCACGCGCGAGATAAGCGAAATCGCCGCCGGTGCGGAGGCGCTGACGTCCGGATGAGTAGCGAGAAGGGGTGATCTCATGACCGAGGACGGCAAGAATACCCTCGAGAGGGAGAAGCGTGAGCAGAGCCGCAACGGCGCCGACGGGCACGTGGAAGGCGGCGTCGGTCGGGTCGTAGAGGTGAAGGGGCCGGTGGTGGACGTGAGGTTCCCGCCGGATGAGATCCCCGAGATATACAACGCCCTCACGCTGGAGATGGACACCGGAGAGGGTGAGAAGACCACGTTGACGCTGGAGGTACAGCAGCTCCTCGGCGACGACGTGGCGCGTACGGTGGCGATGGGCCCCACCGACGGCCTGAAGCGCGGCGTGGAGGTCAGGGACACGGGTCGTCCGGTCGCGGTACCGGTGGGCAAGGCCGTCCTGGGCCGGGTGCTCAACGTGCTCGGTGAGCCGGTAGACGAAGGAGGACCCATCGATGGTGCCGAGGATCGCTGGCCGATACACCGGCCCGCTCCGCGCTTCGAGGATCTCTCCACCCAGGCCGAGCAGTTCGTCACCGGCATCAAGGTCGTCGACCTCCTGTGCCCGGTGAGGCGCGGCGGGAAGGTCGGGCTCTTCGGCGGGGCCGGGGTCGGGAAGACGGTTCTGATCCAGGAGCTCATCCACAACATCGCCTACCAGTACGAGGGGACGAGCGTCTTCGCCGGTGTCGGGGAGCGCACCCGTGAGGGCAACGACCTCTACCTGGAGATGCAGGAGGCCGGTGTTCTCGGGAACACCGCGCTCGTCTTCGGCCAGATGAACGAGCCGCCCGGCGCGCGCTTCAGGGTCGGGCTCACCGGCGTCACGCTCTCGGAGTACTTCCGGGACGAACTCGGGCAGGACGTCCTCTTCTTCCTGGACAACATCTTCCGTTTCGCGCAGGCGGGCAACGAGGTCTCCACGCTCATGGGCCGTATGCCCTCCGAGGTCGGCTACCAGCCCACCCTCGGAACGGAGATGGGGGCCCTGCAGGAGAGGATCACCTCGACCAAGAAGGGTGCGATAACCAGCTTCCAGGCGGTCTACGTCCCGGCCGACGACTACACCGACCCCGCCCCCTTCACGGTCTTCGCCCACCTCGACTCCACGGTCGAGCTCACCAGGAGTCTCACCGAGCAGGGGATCTACCCGGCAGTCGACCCGCTGACCTCGACCTCGACCATCCTCGACCCGGCGGTGGTAGGCGAGGAGCACTACCAGGTGGCGCAGCAGGTGAAGAGCATCCTGCAGCGTTACAAGGAGCTGCAGGACATCATCGCGATCCTGGGTATCGACGAGCTCTCCGAGGAAGACAAGGTGATCGTGGGGCGGGCCCGGAGGCTGCAGCGGTTCCTCTCGCAGCCGATGTTCGTCGCCGAGCAGTTCACCGGCCAGGAGGGCAAGTTCGTGGAGCTCGAGGAGAACGTGCAGAGCTTCAAGGAGGTCGTCGAGGGCAAGCACGACGACCTCCCCGAGCAGGCCTTCTACATGGTCGGCGGGATCGACGAGGCGATCGAGAAGGCCAGGAAGATAAGCGGCGAGGAGCGGGAGAAAGAGGGCGAGGCGGCCTAGGTGACGCAGGAGCAGCGCAGCGAGGAGAGCCGGCAGCTCTACTGCCGGGTCATAACCCCCGAGAGGATCGTCTTCGACGAGTCGGCCGACCTCGTCATAACCCGCATCGCCGACGGCGACATCGGTGTCATGGCCAACCATGCCCCGACGATCTCGACGGTCGAGATCGGGGAGGTGCGCATAAGGCAGGGAGAGGAGGTCAAGGTCTTCGCCGTCTCCGACGGGTTCTTCAAGATGTCTGAGAACCTGGTGCAGATACTGGTCGAGGAGGCGGTGCGGCCCGAGGACATAGACGTAGAGGCCGCGGAGCACAGGATCGAGGAGGCCAGCAGATCTCTGGAGAGCCTGGACCGCGAACGGCCGGGCTGGGAGAGGATCGAGCGGGAGATGGAGCGCCGCCGGAAGGTGGGGGAGAACCTGGTGCTGGTGGCGCGCCGACACGGACAGCAACAGTAGCCGCAGGGTACCGGCTACCGCGCTTCTAGGAAGGGGAGGATCGATCTTGGAGAGGTTCGTGGTCGAGGGTGGTGGCGGGCTTTACGGTGAGGTCGAGGTCTCCGGTGCCAAGAACCTGGCGCTGAAGCTGATGGCGGCCTCGCTGCTCGCCGCCGGTCGAACGGTACTGCACAACGTTCCGCACATAAGGGACGTGGAGACGATGCGCGCCGTGCTCGACGAGCTCGGCGCACCTTCCGAGTTCTACGGTAGCACGCTGGAGATATACGGGGGGAGCATAACCTCCTACACCGCCCCGTACGAACTGGTACGCCAGATGAGGGCGAGCCTGGTCGTGCTGGGGCCGCTGGTGAGCCGCTTCGGGCAGGCTGAGGTCTCCGCCCCGGGCGGGTGCAACCTGGGGCTGAGGAAGTTCAACTTCCACCTCGACGGGCTCAAGACGCTCGGTGCTGAGGTTGAGCTGGATCACGGCTTCATCAAGGCCTCGGCTCCCCACGGGCTGCGGGGGGCGGAGGTCTTCTTCGACTACCCGAGCGTCACGGCGACCGAGAACATCATGATGGCGGCGGTTCTGGCCTCCGGGACGACGATAGTGGAGAACGGGGCGCGCGAGCCGGAGGTCGTGGAGCTGGCACGCTTCCTGAACGCGATGGGGGCGCGTATCAGGGGGGCCGGAACCGGCCGTATAGTCATAGAGGGCGTTGAGGAGCTCCATCCGGTCGAGTTCACCGTGATGCCCGACAGGATAGAGTCGGGGACCTTCATCATGGCCGCGGCCGCCGCCGGCGGCGACGTGAACGTGAAAAACGCCGTTCCGGAACACCTCAAGATGGAGCTCGAGAAGCTGCGCGAGATGGGTGCGGAGCTCGATTTCGAGCCGGGGAAGCCCGGCGTGCGGGTGCGGGTCGGGGACCCGGCCGAACTCTCGAGCGTGGACATCTCGACGCTGCCCTTCCCCGGGTTCGCGACCGATCATCAGGCGCAGATGATGGTGCTCCTCACCCAGGTGAGCGGGGTCGGCATCATAACGGAGAATATCTTCGAGAACCGCTTCCAGGTGGCGGAGGAGCTCAACCGCATGGGGGCAGCGATAGACCTCTTCGGGGGGCACCGGGCCCTGGTGCGGGGTCCCAGGCAACTTTCGGGGACGGTGGTGCAGGCTCCGGAGCTGCGCGGCGGGGCCGCGCTGGTGATGGCGGGGCTCGTGGCGAGCGGGACGACCGTGGTCGAGGGGGCGCACCACATCCTCCGCGGCTACGAGAGGTTCGAGGAGAAACTCTCCTGTTTGGGAGCCAGCGTTTCGTTCGAGACCGTCGATACGCCGGCGATACGCTAGGATGCGGGCGACACCCGGGACACGGACAACATAGGACAATATAGAATACAGTCTGGTTCCTGTCGGTTTATGGCCGGATGATCCCGGCCCTGTACCGGAGAGGTGCGCTCCTGACGGTTGAGCTGAGAAGTACCGAGGTCTTCGCGCTGACGAAGACGCTCGTGCGGTACCGCTCCTACTCACCCGCGGGAGCCCAGTCGGTCATGGAGTTCATCGGGGGCTGGTTCGAGGCGCGGGGGTTCGAACCGATGCGGTACCCGGGGGCCGGGCCGGACGGCGGGTTGACTTCTCTGGCCGTGCGGATAGGCTCTGGGAGCCCCCACATCCTGCTGCACGGGCATGCGGACGTGGTCCCGGCCGAGGAGAGGCAGTTCGAGCCCTACGAGAAGGGTGGCGAGCTGCACGGACGGGGCACCTACGACATGAAGGGTGCTCTGGCCGCGATGATGTACGCCCTCGAGGACCTGAACGATCTGGGGTGCCCCGCGACTGTCGACCTCCTGGTGGTGCCCGACGAAGAAAAGGACTACGGCGGACCGAGCGGGGCGGAGATCCTGATCGAGAACGGACACGTAGGGGACTTCATCATCACCGGAGAGCCGACGGACTTCCGGATCGGGACGCAGGCCAAAGGGGTTCTGGACCTCAGGATAACTCTCTTCGGCAAGAGCGCGCACGGCTCCAGGCCCTGGCTCGGCAAGAACGCGGTGCTGCTCGCCGCCGAACACTACCGCAGGGTGACCGGGCTGCCTTTCACCAGAGAGCGCAGCGAGCTCTTCCCCTACCCGAGTATAAATCTCGCCAGGATCATAGGCGGAGACGTGATAAACCGCGTCCCCGACCGATGCACCTACGACCTCGATATCCGCTACCTCCCCGAGCAGGACACGCAGGAGATCGTACGCCAGATCCGCTCGATAGATCTCCCCGCCCGGGTCGAGGTACTCTTCTCGCGCGAGCCCACCTACGTGTCTCGCCGCAACCCCTTCGTGCGCGCCCTGCGCGAGGTCGTCACCCGCCACTACCGGGCCAACCCGGTCAGCGTCGGACGACACGGCGCTTCGGATATCGTGTACTTCCAGCGCGCCGGTGTCCCCGGCGTCGAGTTCGGCCCGATTGGAGGCGGTCACCACGGTCCAAACGAGTACGTCGTCTCCAGCTCTCTGGAGACCTACCGCCAGATGCTCGTCCAGTTCGTTCAGATCGTCGGCAAGAACGGGCACGCAGTCCGCTAGGAGTCGTTATTTCCCGACCTGAAGGACGGAATCGCACTCTTCGCGGACGCTCCGGCGATGGGTGGTGACGACGACGCATGCTCCCTCATCGGCCAGGTCCTTCAGGATCTGCATGACCATCCGCTCGTTCTTCTCATCCAGGGCCCCCGTCGGCTCGTCGGCGAGTATGAGCGTAGCCCGCTTTACGATCAGGCGAGCGAGAGCGACGCGTTGCTGTTCTCCTCCGCTGAGCTGGTAGATAGGTTCTTCCTCCCTCCCCGAGAGCCCGACTCTCTCCAGGGCCTCGGCGTACTGGCGGCGTTTTCTCCGCGCAGAGCCGGAGGCTATGGCGGCGTCGAGGTTCTCCTTTACCGTCGCGTTTTCGATAAGGGCGTAGTTCTGGAAGAGATACCCGAGCGTGTCGCGCCGGAAGAGCCTCTGCGCCCTTCTGCCGAAGCGGGTGATGTCCGTGCCTTCGACGAGGATCTCACCTCCGTCGGCCTTCTCCAGAAGCCCGATGCAGTTGAGCAGTGTGCTCTTGCCGGCCCCGCTCGGCCCGGTGAGGGCGAGCATCTGGCCCCTTGCGACCTCGAAGCTCACGCCCGACCAGAGCTCTCTGCTCCCAAAAGACTTCGAGAGGTTCCTTACAGTAAGCATCACGCTCCTTACTCTTCGATGGCCTGCCTGCGGCTCATCACACCCTGCGAGAGAGCGAGCACCAGGAGGGTCGTCAAGAAGCCCGCCACGACCACGGCGAGCATCACCGCAGGCTGCCATTGTGCGAGTGGGACGGCCTCAGTCGGAGGAGGGGGGATGCCCTCGGCTCTGTATTGGGCTGCGAGCTCCCGCTCGGTCAGCAGGCGGCTTACGGTCGTCTTGAGGACCCAGCCTATGAGGGCCAGTGCGAGGGTGGCTTCGAGGATCAGCAGCGAGAGGTGGGCTTTTGCGAAGGGCCAGCCGTTGATGTACTTCACGAAGAGGGACTGGGTGTTTTTGCGGCGGTAGATCAGCGCCGCGCTCGCCGCGCTGATCAGCAGGACGGCGAGGGCCGCGGTGGTGTTAAAGAGGGCGAGGCGGAACTCGCGCAGGGTGGTCCAGTACTCGGTGGCGGCCCGCCGGGCTACGGGCTCAGCCTCGATCAGAAACTCGCCTACGCCGGTGGACATAGCACGCTTTATGTACTGCGGGTCTTTGAAGATCACGCCGCCCTGCGTCGCGTAACCGGGATACCCGCCGTCCAGGATGTCTGAGTCTTTCGGGATAATCACTATCACCGGGTCCGAGAGCATAGCATCGGCGAGCTCGTCGTTGGCACCGAAAGGCAGACGCGAGCCGTAGGTAAAAACACGCTGGCCGGGCTTCGTCGAGAGCGTTTCGATCTCCCGGTCGTTCAGCTCCGCGCCGTAGAGATCGGCCTCGGACTTCAGCCAGCTGGCGACAGAAGATGCGAGGCGGTCTTTCTCGGCTCTGGGGAGCGATCCCGGCACGAGGATCTGAGCCTTCGTCCCGGCCTCCCGCGGGCCAGCCAGCCGCCTTCCCGAGGCGTCCAGCACGGTCTGCCCGGCGAGGTACTCGTCGTTGACGATAAGGATGTCTCGCTCCAGGGTGGGTTCACCGGGAGGTGTCATGGATTCCACGTCGGGGCGGATGGCGATTATCACCTCGCCCCGGCTCTCTGCGCCGTGAATCCACGCGCCGATCTTCCGGTCGTACCTCTTCTCAGCCTCGCGGTCGGCCGGATCACCGGTCAGGACTGGAACGGAGGCGTCGCCGATCCTCGCGAAGGCCTCTCTGCTGGCCTGCTGCACTACGACCTCCCTCGCTGAGGTGAGCGCTGAGATCGCGACGGCGAGGGTCAGCAGGGCGGCGACGATACGGACGCTGTAGGTCGCGAGCATGGCCAGCGTCCCGGAGGTTTCGCCTTTGATCGTGTCGGTGATCCTCGTTCTGTAGGTGATGGCGAGCGCGAGGGCATGCGCGACGAGCGTCGGGAGTGCAAGCGCGGCGAGGAACACCGCGAAGAACAGCCCGAAGTATGCCGGCCTACTCAGACCGTTGTAGACGAAGAGGGCCGCCGCTGCGAGCGCGGCTGCTCGAACCCAGAACGCCGCTATCAGTGCCATGTCCCGCCCCAGGATCTGAGCGAAGGATCTCCCCTGCAACCGCAGCACCCCGTAGGTCTTGGCGTTCAAGACGACGCTGGCCCCGACCGTCATCACCACCGCGACGATCATGATGAGGAGTGACTCCAGCTCGCCCTTTTGCCCGAAATATGCGTTGGGGTCGAGGAGCGAGGGCTGGGAGAAGAGCGTAACCCTGTAGCCGAGCCGTTCGAAAGTTGCAAGCAGCTCTCGCGCGGAATCTTGAGGACCGAACACCAGGTAGGTGCCGCGCGGATCCAACCCCCGCAACTCACGCATCGGGTGCACCTCTGTGGTGAGACTTCGGCTGAACTCAGGATAGCCTCTCTTCAGCCACGAGCCGGAAGGATCATCGGGGTCTCCGATCGCCAGATAGAGCCGCCGGCGACTTCCGGGACCCTGTAGAAGATCTCGGTCCTCGTATGCCACGTTGACGTCGAGCTCGTCGGCGAGGGACTCGACCTCTTCTATTGCGCGGGTGCTGCTCGCCGCGCCGCCACCGAAGTCCTCGACCAGGATACCGTAGGAGGCACCGATGGTGACTCCCTCGTCCAGCGCCCGCAGGCTCAGAAAGGCCAGCAAAGCGGCGAAGAGAAGCACCGCGGCGTGGGCGAACTTTACACCGCGCGGCAGCATGCATCACCTGCGTCGCTGAGAAAAGAAAGGGCGCGGGGGTCTTCGCACCGTCCCCGCGCGGGAAGATTGTCTAACACCTGTTGTTCCAGTAGGCGCTCTCCACTCTCCAGGTGTTCTCCCATGAGGCCCTCGCCCAGTATCCTGCGGGCCTCTTTGAGCGCGAGACCAGCACATTACCGCTCTTGATCGAGGCCGTGTGGCATCTGGATCCATGATAGTAGTACGACCATACGCTGCTGTCGTTATAGCCGTGGTTCCAGGTGCCGCCTCCGACATAGTCTATGCGGGCGAAGGCTATCCCGGCCACGATGACCGTCAGGATCGTCGTGGCAGCCACCGTAAGCAACGTACGCTTCAACCCCGCTCGGCCGCCGAGTCTGGCGGTGAGAATCCGTTGCATCTGCCTGTCCCTCCTTTCTCGCCTGACAGAGATAAGCATGCTGCCACGGAGCCGGGGGCGCATCGTAGAGAAGCTACTGTTTTTTCGAGTAGGTTCTCTACTCTACAAGATGTTGCAAGCTCACGTGCGCCACGCCCTGTAGAGGTCGCTGCGGCTGGAGTAGCCGAGCTTGCGCAGGATGTTTGAGATGTGGTTCTGCGCGGATTGCGGCCGTATGTGCAGTTGCTCGGCGATCTCCCTGCATGTGAGGCGGCGGAGGATGAGGGGGAGCACCTCCTGCTCCCGTCTGGAGAGGCCGAGGACCTTTATCGACTCCCTCAGTAGCTTTGTCTCTTCGTCGGGGGGCAGTCCGAGCCGCCAGGCACTCTCTCCAGAGAGTATCTGCTCGATAGACTCCTCAAGCTCCTCTTCGCCAAGGCTCTTGTGCAGATACCCATCTGCGCCGGCCAGAAGCGCAGCCGCGACATCAAGAGCTCCATTGCGCGCGGTGTAGACGATGACGCACGGAGCGTGGTGTAAGCTCTTTAAAGCCGTACACGCGCCCCATGTCCAGACCTCTCCTTCCAAGTGTGGGAAGATCGGATCTATGAAGACAACATCCGGCCTGAGCCTAGAGGTCGCCTCCATGGCCTTATCCGGCAGTACGACCTCACCGGTGATCTCGACGAAGCCTCTCCTCTTTAGAAACTCCGCCATTCCCCGGCGCACCATCGGACATCCGTCTGCAACGATGAAGGTGTTGGACGCCCCCTCTGTCATCTCCCCCGCTGCGACGCATCACAGAAAAAAGAACCCTATCAAGAATTGTGAGGCAACTCAAACAGGAAAGAAGCCGGGGCTTACCGCCAGATGCTCGTCCAGTTCGTTCAGATCCTCGGAAAGCAACCAAAGTATCCATAAACTAAGCTTTTGCTACGATTAGTATCCACTTGAAAGTTGATTGTTTCACAGGTATATTCAGGACAGTTCTGAGGGCAGAAAGGGGTTGTGTGGCGTTAGCGCTGGTACAGCAGCAGATGTCCTACGGGGCGCTGTATCTGTACGTGGGGCTGTTCATGCTGCTGGTGGCGGGTTTCGTGGCGGTGGTTCTGATGGCGGCGCGGCTCATCTCGCCCAGCCGACGCTCGAAGGCGAAGAGCAACGTCTACGAGACGGGTGAGTTGAGCGTGACGGACCCGTGGAGGCCGTTTCCGGTGCGCTACTACGTCTTCGCGCTGCTCTTTCTGATCTTCGACGTCGAGACGGCGTTTCTGTATCCGTGGGCGGTGATCTACCGGACGCTGGGCCTCTACGGGTTCGTGGAGATGGTCGTGTTCGTGGTTATCCTTGCCGCCGGGCTGGTGTACGCCTGGAAGAAGGGGGCCCTCAAGTGGGTGTGATGCAGCAGTTCGAGGAACCCAACATCCTGACTACTACGACCGACAGGCTCTTCAACTGGGCGCGCAAGAACTCGCTGTGGCCGCTCCAGTTCGGGCTCGCCTGTTGTGCGATAGAGATGATGTCCACGGGGATGGCGCACAACGACCTCGACCGCTTCGGGGCCGGGTTCTTCGTGGCGTCTCCGCGGCAGGCTGACGTGATGATCGTCTCGGGCACCGTCTCGACCAAGATGGCCGAGCGGATGACGAGGCTCTACGAGCAGATGGCCGAGCCCAAGTGGGTGATAGCGATGGGTGCCTGCGCGATAAGCGGCGGGCCTTTTCTGGAGGGCTATTCGGTCCTGATGGGGGCGGACCGGGTGATCCCGGTGGACGTGTACGTTCCGGGGTGCCCGCCGCGGCCCGAGGCGCTCATCTTCGGGATCATGACGCTGCAGAAGAAGATAGAGCGCGAGCGTCAGGTGGGCTACGAGAGGAAACCGCGTCCGGCGCTGGTGGACGAAGAGGGCAACGTCATGGAGTACCTCCCCGAGCGCGAGTACAGGAACATCAGCGAAGGCAAGGCGGCGCGGCTTCCCGGGATAAGGCCGCTCAAGCGCACCTACGTCTTCGAGCGCAAGGGGATGCCGCCGAAGAGCATGACGGACGTCGGCTGGATCCCTCCTGAGGTGAAGAAGAAGCTCCGGGCGCAGGAGAAGGCGCGCAAAGCGGCGGAACAGCAGAAGGATGCGCCGGCTGGTGACGGGGAGGAGTCCTGAAGATGACCGTACGTCTGCCGGAGGGCGATCTGCGGGAGAGGCTCGAGCGCTATCTGGAAGGTTTTCGGGAGCACGTAGAGCTCGATGAGGCTGGACTCGAGGGGAACCTGGTCAGGGTCGTGGTCGAGCCCGGCGCGGTTCCGCGGGTGCTCACGGTGGCGCGGGAGGCATTGGGGATAATGCACCTGTCGTTCATCACGGTCGTGGACCGTCGGGGGCACTTCGATCTCACCTACGAGCTCCTCGATTTGCGCGGAGGACGCGTTCAGGTCAGGACCACGCTCGAAGACGAAGAGCCGGTCATGGAGAGCGTCACCGGCATCTATCCCACCGCCAACTGGCACGAGCGGGAGGCCTACGACATGTTCGGGATAGCCTTCAGAGGGCACCCGGACCTGAGGAGGGTCTACACCTGGCAGGATCATTTCGATCACCACCCGCTGCTGAAGAGCTTCGAGATAAGCACCAAGCGCACGTTCGAAGGGTTGAGATGATGCTTAGGGAAGAGGAGAGACGCCACACCGAGACCGTAACCCTGAGCGGGAGGATGAGCGACAGGCTCGTCCGGCCGGACATCAGGGACGAGTTCGGGCTCGAGACGATGGACATGAACATGGGGCCTCAGCATCCCTCGATGCACGGGCTCTTGCGGCTCATACTCGAGCTCGACGGGGAGACCATAGTGCGGTGTGACCCGGTGATGGGCTATCTGCACCGCTGCCAGGAGAAGATAGCCGAGAACAGGCTCTACCCGGCGGTCATCCCGCTCACCGACCGGCTGGATTATCTGGCCAACATCCACAACGAGCACGGTTACTGCATGGCGGTGGAGGATCTCATGGACGTCGAGGTCCCCCCGCGGGCCGAGGCGATAAGGGTCCTCATGAGCGAGCTGATGCGGCTCGCGAGCCACATCCCTTCGATAGGCTTTTTGCTTCTGGAGCTCGGGGCATTCACCCCGATCCTCTACGGCTTCCGCGAGCGGGAGCGCATACAGGATATCTTCGAGGCGATAACCGGGGCCCGGATGATGTTCCACTACATCCGCATCGGGGGTGTGAAGGCAGATCTCCCCGAGGGGATGGAAGAGAGGATCTGGAACTACATCGAGAGCCTCGAGGCGAGCTTCAAGCGCGACTTCATAGACCTGATAGAGGGGAACGAGATCTTCGTCGCCCGCACGAGGGGGGTGGGCAAGATCACGCCGCAGAAGGCGCTCGAGATCGGGCTCACCGGTCCGCCCCTGCGGTGCACCGGAGTCGATTTCGACGTACGGCGCGACTATCCCTACAGCTGGTATCCGAACGTCGAGTTCGACGTCGTGACGGACGAGGCCGGGGACGTCGAGGCCTCATACCGGGTGCGGGTCAGGGAGTGCTACCAGAGCATGAGGATCATCAAGCAGGTTCTCGAGAAGATGCCCGAGGGGGAGGTCATGGCCGACCTCGGGCGGAGGCTCAGGCCGCCGGAGGGCGAGGGCTTCGGGCGGGTGGAAAGTCCGCGTGGGGAGTTCGCCGTGCACGTCGTCTCCGACGGCACCGACGTGCCCTACCGGGTGCACTACCGCGACCCGAGCTTCGTCAACATGCAGATGCTGCAGGAGATCGTGCCGGGTCACTATCTGCCGGACATCATGCCGATAATGGGGCTCATCGACCCGGTCTCCGGGGGATGGGACAAGTAGGATGGGCGCCTTCGTGAACGCGCTCGATCAGGAGCCCTGGCGGTTCATCATCTCGTTCCTCGTGATCATCGTGCTCACGCTCAACACCGCCGCGATCCTCACGCTCGCCGAGCGCAAGGTGGCGGGTTACATACAGCTCCGCTACGGGCCCAACCGCACGGGGTTCCGGGGAATCCTGCAGCCGGCGGCGGACGTCATAAAGCTGTTCGTCAAGGAGAACGTCGCGCCCGGGAGGGCGGATCGCTGGGTGTTCCTCGCCGCACCGATAGCCATGTTCATCCCGGCCGCGGTGATCTGGATGGTGGTCCCCTTCGCGCCGAAGGCGGTGGTCACGAACCTGAACATAGGGCTTCTGTTCGTGGTCTCGACCACCTCCATCGGGGCCCTCGGGGTCATAATGGCCGGTTACGGGAGCCACTCCAACTTCTCGCTGCTCGGAGCCCTGCGGGGCGCGGCGCAGATGATCTCCTACGAGGTGCCGCTCATCCTCAGCCTGCTCGGGACGATAATCCTCACCGGCAGCCTCTCGCTCTCCGACGTGGTAGACAAACAGGCCGGAGGATTCTGGCACTGGTACATCTGGTCGCAGCTGCCGATGTTCGCGGTCTTCTACATCGCTTCGATCGCGGAGGTCAAGCGGGTACCCTTCGACCTGCCGGAAGGGGAGAGCGAGATCGTGGGCGGCTACCAGATAGAGTACTCTGGGATGACGTGGGCCATGATCCAGGCCTCCGAGTTCGCCTCGATGGGGCTGATGTCCGCGATCACGGTGACGCTCTTCCTCGGTGGGTGGCAGCCGCCGTTCGAGTTCCTGGACTTGGGGAACTTCGACTGGATCTGGTTCAGTCTCAAGGCGGCGCTGGTCATGTTCACGCTGCAGTGGGTCCGCTGGAGCGTGCCCCGCTTCCGGATGGACCAGCTGATGGATCTCGGCTGGAAGGTTCTGGTACCGCTCTCGCTGGTGTGGCTTCTGGTCACCGCCGCGGGGACGCTGATAGTCGGTTAGAGGAGGTCGTTGGCGATGCCACAGATCGGACAGGGAACACTGAAGGGGATGGGGATAACCCTCAAGCACCTCCTCTCGAAGAAGATCACCCGTCAGTATCCCGAGTACAAGCGCCAGATGCCCGAGCGCTCGCGCGGGATGCTCACGGTGGACATGGACCGGTGCATCGCCTGCCTGCAGTGCATGAGGATCTGCCCGGACCACTGCATCTCGATCGACCAGACCAAGCGTGACTTCGACGGTTCGGGTAAACCCAAGCCGTTCGCCGTGGGGTTCATGATCGACGACTCGCGGTGCATGTACTGCTCGCTGTGCGTCGAGGTGTGTCCGGTCAACTGCATCTACCACACCGAGGAGTTCGAGGTGCAGGCCTACAGCCGGCTCGAGCTCGCCCGGCAGTTCGGAGAGCGGCCGGTCGACCCGACGGTGGATCCCAAGCCGCAGGTTAAGAAGAAGCGGCCGGTTCGGGGAGGATCTAAGGGGAAGGCCGCGGCGAAGAAGAAGGCCGCCGGCAAGGAGGAAGAGGCGGCTTGATAGCGGTATTCGTGGTTCTGGCCTGCATGACGCTGCTCTCGGCTTTCGGGGTCGTCATCAGCCGCAGCGTCGTCCACTCGGCGCTGTTCATGGCCGGGGCCTTTCTGGGCGTGGCCGGGTTCTACGTGATGCTTCACTCGCCGGCGCTCGCCGCGTTGCAGGTGCTCATCTACGTCGGGGCGGTCACGGTGGTCATCCTCTTCGGGATCATGTTCACCCAGAAGCCGCAGGCCAGGCGCTTCCGGGTGATCCTCAACCGGCAGGTGTGGGGAGGTTTCGTGGTGGCGGCTGGGATCGCGGCCATCCTCATCTACGTCTTCCTGGAGCAGGACTGGGGTGGGACCTCGCCGGGCCACGGGCCCCGGCTGGTCGCCCAGCTCGGCAGGATACTGGTCGGCACCGGCGGGGCGCCGCAGATCTTCGGGCTTCTGTTCGAGGGGTCTTCGGTGCTGCTCCTCGTGGCCACCGTCGCCGCGATAGTGATAAGCCGCCGCAGGCCCGAGCAGCCGACGGAGAGAGGGGGTGAGTGAGGGCGTGATACCGCTTCAGGCCTACCTGATAGTCGCTGCGCTCATGTTCGCCCTCGGGGCGTGGGGGGTGACCATCCGGCGCAACGCGGTCGTCGTGTTCATGTGCGTCGAGCTGATGATAAACGCGGTCAACCTCACGCTGGTGGCCTTCTCTGACTACCTGCCGAAGGCGCACGGTGCCGGCAGCGGCTATGCTGTCGTCGTGATCGCCATAGCCGCCGCCGAGGTTGCCGTCGGGCTCGCCATAGTGATCGCGGTCTTCAGGACGCGCAGGACGGTCAACATAGACGAGATCGACTCGATGAAGGGCTAGGGAGGAAGCGGAAGAGTTGAACACGGCGGGATCGCAGCTCATCATCGCGGCCATAGTCGGGCTGCCTTTCATGTCCTTTCTCGCGTGCGTCTTCCTCGGGCGGCGCCTGAAGGAGAACGCCCAGTACGTCTCGATACTTGCCGTCACGATCTCGCTCGTGTTCTCCATCTTCGCGCTTCTGTGGGTCGCCGGGGTGCTGCCCGCGAGCGGGGGTCAGATCTCTTTCTCTGTGCCCTGGATAGGGCTCGGGGAGGATGCGACGTTCCCGATGGGCGTGCAGATCGGGCACTGGACGGCGGTCATGCTCGTGATCGTGTGCTTCGTGAGCCTGATGGTGCAGCTCTTCTCCGGCGGGTATATGGCGGGGCATCCCCGGTTCGCCTGGTACTACGCGGTGGTGAGCATCTTCACCGGCTCGATGCTCGGGCTCGTCGTCTCCCCGAACTTCATCCAGGCGTACTTCTTCTGGGAGCTCGTCGGCGGGACCTCTTATCTGATCCACGGCTTCTACTTCGAGCGTCCGGCGGCTACCTACGCGGCGCAGAAGGCTTTCATCGTCAACCGGGTGGCCGACGCGGCGCTCTTTATCGGGATCATGGTCTTCTGGCGCGAGACGGGGACGACCTCCTTCTCCGGGATAGCCGAGGCGGCGAAGGCCGGGATCATCGGGCAGACGGCGCTCACCATCGGTCTTCTCCTGGTTCTGCTCGGGGCGACGGGCAAGAGTGCGCAGTTCCCGCTGCACGTGTGGCTCTCGAACGCCATGCAGGGCCCGACCCCGCTCTCGGCCCTGATCCACGCGGCGGCGATGATAGTCACCGGCGTCTACGTGATCTCGCGCACCTACGACATCTTCGTCCAGAGCCCGACGGCGATGGAGGTCGTCGCGATAGTCGGGGCGTTCACCGCGTTCATGGCAGCGACGATGGCGCTGGTGCAGAAGGATATAAAGCAGATAATCGCTTACTCGACGATCTCGCAGTTCGGGTACGTGATGCTCGGGCTCGGCGTCGGGGCCTTCACGGCCGGGGTCTTCCACATCTACACCCACGCGCTCTTCAAGTCGCTCCTGTTCCTGCTCGCGGCGAACCTGGGGTACGCCGTGGCTGGCAGCTCGGACATGCGGGTGATGGGCGGGCTGAAGAGCAGGATGCCGGTCACCTACTGGGCTTTCGTCGTAGCCGGGCTCGCGCTCGCCGGGGTCTTCCCGTTCAGCGGTTTCTGGAGCAAGGACGCGGTGATCGCCTCGGCCTACGAGGAAGGTCACTACGTGCTCTTCGCCCTTGCCCTCCTGACCGTGGGGCTGACCGCGTTCTACATCTTCCGGGGGATCTTCATCTGCTTCCACGGTGAGCCGCGCAGCGAGGATGCGCGCAAGGCGAGCGAGGTCCCCGTGATAATGCGCGTGCCGGTCGTGATACTGGCTTTTCTGTCGGTCGTCGCCGGCTGGGTCGGCATCCCCAGGGGGTTCGGGCTGCCCGTGAAGGACGTCTTCGGGGACTTCGTGCGTCCCGACAGGTTCGTGCAGAGCGTGACGCACGCGACCCCGGGGCTGTTCAGCTTCGTGCTGGCGGGCATCTCGGTTCTCTTCGCGCTCATCGGGCTGTTCCTCGCGTACGTGTTCGTGCTGGCGCGGCCTCAGTGGGCCGAGGCGCTCGGGAGGAGGTTGCCGGTGGTGCACGACTTCCTCCTCAACGGTTGGTACTTCGACCTCTGTTACGACAGGCTCTTCGTCCGTCCGGCCAAGGCGCTCGGGCGGGCGGTGCGTGACTTCGATCTGCGGGAGGTTGGTGGCTTGGTGGGCGGCTTTGGCAGGGGCGCGGGATGGGCTGGCGAGAAGCTACGCTCGCTTCAGACCGGCGGGGCCCAGAACTACGCGCTCTTCATACTCTTCGGTGCTTTCGTGGTGGCGGTGGTCGCGAGCGCGCAGTACTCTTTTATCGCCGTCATCGTGCTCGTGGCGTTCGGGCTGGCGGCTGCTGCGGTGGGGTCCAGGCTGTGATCACGACGGTAACGATATTCATCCCGCTGCTCGGCGCCCTGTTGATGCTGCTTTTGCCGGAGGAGTTCGAGGAGAGGAGGGTGCGCGCCATCGCGGCCGCGGTCGCGGCCGTCCCGCTCGCGCTCACGCTCTACATCTACTTCGTCTACCGGCAAGATCTGGGGGCGCCGGCTCTCACCCAGGACACCACCTGGGTCTCCGCTTTGAACATCGGCTACCGGGTCGGGCTCGACGGCATAGGGTTCGGGATGTTCCTGCTGACGGCGCTGCTCACGCTCATCGCGGTGGTGGCGGCGTGGGACGTGCGCCGCAACCTGAGGCAGTACTTCGCGCTGCTGTTCGTCGCCGAGGTGGGGATGCTCGGGGTCTTCGCCGCGCAGGATCTCGTTCTCTTCTACGTGTTCTTCGAGCTGACGCTGCTCCCGATGTACCTGCTGGTGGGAGCGTGGGGGGACGAAAACCGGAGGGCAGCGGCGATAAAGTTCTTCCTCTACACGTTCCTCGGGAGCACGATAATGCTCGCCGGTTTCCTGGCGTTCGGCATCCTGGCCGGGAGCTTCTCGTTCTCGGCCCTCGAAGGTGGAGGGGGACTCTCGCGCGTGGCCCAGGTGGCGGTCGCCGCCCCGATAGTGCTCGGGCTCCTGATCAAGGTGCCGGCCGTGCCGCTGCACGGGTGGCTCCTCGACGTCTACCTCTCCAGCCCGACCTCGACCAACGTGCTGCTCTCGGGGGTGCTGCCGAAGCTCGGGACCTACGGGCTTTTGCGGGTCGCGATCCCGCTCCTGCCGCAGGGGGTGCATCCGTTTTTGCCGTACATCGCGATCCTGGCGGTGATAAACATCCTCTACGGGGCGTTCGTGGGGTTCATGCAGCAGGATCTGAAGGCGCTGGTGTCCTACTCTTCGCTGGCGACGCTCGGGTTCATCCTGCTCGGGGCCTCCGCGGTGAACGCCGTGGGATACAACGGGGCGGTGCTGCAGCAGTTCACCCACGGGCTTTACTCGGCGCTTCTGTTCTTGGTGGTGGGGATCTTCCAGGCGCGCACCGGCACCCGCAAGATCCCCGAGCTCGGCGGGCTGGTCGGGAGGATGCCGTGGGCTGCCTCGCTCTTCGCCGTGGGTTCCCTGGCGGCGATGGGGCTGCCGGGGCTCGCGGTTTTCTCCTCGGAGTTCATGACGCTGCTCGGTGGCTACGATGCTCATCCCGTGCAGGGGATACTGGCCGCGCTGGGGATCATTACGGGCGCCTTCTACTTCCTGTACATGCTCGCGCGGGTGATCTTCGGCCCCATAAAGAACCCGGCGTACGAGGCGATACAGGACGCCACGCCGCTCGAGATGACGGCGATATTCCCGCTGGTCGCGTTGCTGGTGCTGCTCGGGTTCTTCCCAGGACTTCTGGTCGTGGTTCAGCACCATGCGGTCCAGAGCGTGCTGACTGTCATAGGAGGTGGCTAGCGTGCCCTACTCTGCAGAGGCCCTCTTTGCGCTCCTGCCCGAGCTCATCGGGGCCGTTTTCCTGCTGGTGGTCCTGATGGTGGGCGTTTTCCTGCCGGGCTCGGTGCGCGTGGTCGGAGGGCTCGCGGCCGCCGGCGCCGCGGCGGTCTTCGCGGTGGCCATGTGGATGTTCGCGAGCGGGTTCCACGGGACATTCTTCGGCGGTGGGTACGTGGTCGACGGGTTCGCACTCTACTTCAAGCTGCTCGTCGCCGGGTGCGCGTTTTTCGTGGTCGTGGCCTGTTTGGGCTGGGCCTGGAGTGCAGGGGATGCGACGGAGTATCTGGTGCTCATCCTCTCGGTGATGTTCGGGGCGACGCTCCTGGTCTCGATGCGGGATCTCTTCGGCGTCTTCCTTGCGCTCGAGCTCTCCACGATCCCCTCCTACGCCCTCGTGGCGTTCGATCGCCGCAGGAGGGAGAGTTCCGAGGGGGCTATGAAGTACATCATAACCGGGGCGGTGGCCTCCTCGGTGCTGCTCTACGGGATCGTCCTGATCTACGGCACGACCGGCTCCGCCTCGCTGCCCGACGTCGCGAAGACCTTTTCCGGACCACAGCAGCCGGCGGCGTTGCTCGGGCTTCTGCTGCTCATCAGCGGATTCGCCTTCAAGGTCTCCGCCGCGCCGTTCCATTTCTGGACCCCGGACGCCTACCAGGGGGCTCCGGCGACGACGGCGGCCTTCATCTCGGTGGCCCCGAAGATGGCCACCTTCGCCGTCTTACTCCGGGTGCTGACCGAGGGGGCTCCCGGGGAGGCTCCCGTCTGGACGGCGGTGCTGGCGGTGATCGCGATCGTGACGATGTTCGCGGGGAACCTGCCGGCGTTGCGCCAGACGAACGTTCGCAGGATGCTCGCCTACAGCTCGGTCGCGCATTCGGGATACGTCCTCACGGCGTTCGCGGCCTGGCAGGGGGGTGCCAGGGCGGAGGCCGTGCAGGCGGTGATGATCTACGCGGTCGCCTACGCGGTGATGAACCTCGGGGCTTTTCTCGTGGTGGATATCGTCGGGGAGGAAGCGAAGAGCTTCAACGGTCTCGTGAGAACCCGTCCGGGGCTGGCGGCGAGCATGTTCGTGTTCATGGCCGCTCTGGTCGGGATACCGCCGCTCTCGGGGTTCTGGGGCAAGCTCTGGGTGATCCTTTCCGGTGCAGGATCAGGCTCGGTCCTGACCTACGTGACGGTTGGGGCCCTGGTGGTGAGCACGGTGATCTCCGTTCCGTACTACTTCGGGATAGTCAGGGGGATGTTGTTCGAGGAGCCGGTCTCCTCCGAGGTGGTGAAGAAAGGTGAGCCGGCGGGCCTGCGCCTCGCCGTACATGCGCTTGCCTTCCTCACGCTCATCTTCTTCGTGGGCATAGCACCCCTCTCCGCGGTGGCCAGGGCCGCCGGTATGTTGTAAGCTGCATCATCATGCAGGCAGTAGTACTGGTTGGAGGGCTGGGGACGCGTCTGCGTCCCATCACATATGACATCCCCAAGGCTCTCGTGCCGCTGCGCAACGAGCCCTTCATGGGGTACATGGTCGACTTCCTGCGTTCCGGCGGGATAGATGGAGCGGTGCTCTCGCTCGGGTATCTGCCGGACCCTATCCAGGAGTACTTCGCCGGACGGGAGGATCTGAAGGACTTCCGTGTGAACTACGCGGTGGAGAAGCGGCCGCTCGGGACGGCGGGGGGACTCAAGAACGCCGAGCAGTACCTCGATGGGGGTACCATCGTGGCGGTCAACGGGGACGTTCTCTCCGGGCTGAACCTCAGGGAGGCCATAGAGGCTCACAGGAGCACGGATGCTCTCGCCACGATCACGCTCACGACCGTCGAGGATCCTTCGGCCTACGGGCTCGTCGAGGTGGACCACGAGATGCTCGTCCGGCGCTTCATCGAGAAGCCGGCCTACGACGAGATCACGACCAACCTGGTGAACGCCGGAATCTACGTGCTCGAGCCGGAGGTCTTCGGCATGATCCCCAGGGGCAGGGAGGTTTCAATAGAGCGTGAGATCTTCCCCCGGCTGCAGGAGCAGGGGAAGCTGCGTGCGTACGTCTCGAGCGCTTACTGGAAGGACATCGGGACGCCGAGGAGTTATCTGGCGGCGTCTTACGACGTCCTTTCCGGGGCGGTTGGGGCTGCCGACGGCTTCGCCTACCTGGATGTGGACGAGTCGGTGCAGTTGGCGAGGAACGTGAAGCTCCTGCCTCCGGTCTCTATCGCGTCCGGCTGTAAGGTCGGACGGGGGGCCACCATTGGTGGAAGGACCGCTATCGGGGAGGGATGCAGGATCGGGAGCGGTGCAGTGGTCGAGGGTAGCATCCTCCTCTCCGGGGCCGAGGTGGAGCCCGGCGCTGTGGTGCGTGGTTCGATCATCGGGCCTGGGGCGCGGGTCGGCAGGCAGGCGATAGTGCGCGGCCTCTCGGTCCTCGGGGCGAACTCGGTGGTCGGGGAGGGAAACGTCCTGGATCAGGGGATAAGGGTGAATCCCGGTGTCTCGCTCTCTCCGAAGAGCATAAGCTTCTGAGATCCGGTCCTAGCTGGCATGGGAGAGTTTGAGCCTTACCTGCTGGCACTGGCGGATCTCTTCTACCCTCAGCGCTGCGTCGGGTGCGGCGGGAGATCGCGGGACGTACTCTGCCGCGGGTGCTTCGAGAGGCTGCCCAGGATCTCCGGGCCGGTCTGCGATCGCTGCGGGGCACCTTCCGCCCACGAGACCCCGGTCTGCGAGCGCTGCAGGGGCGTGGATTATGCCTTCGAGAGAGCGCGCTCTGCCCTGGTCTACGAGGGGGTGGGGAGGGAGGTAGTGCGGGCGCTCAAATACCAGGCTTGCCTAGAAGTCGCCGAACGTCTCGCTGCGCCTCTCCTGGAGGAGCTGGCCGAGGGGAGATTCGACATGGTCGTCCCCGTGCCCCTGCACCGCTCGCGGCTGAGGAGAAGGGGTTTCAACCAGTCGTGGGTGATCGCCCGCGCGCTTGGGCGGAGGATAAACACACCCGCATCGGATAAACTTGTGGTCGTGAGGAGGACCAGGGATCAGGTCGATCTCTCGGGGCGTGCGCGTTGGGCGAACGTGAGGGGTGCGTTCGGGGTCAGGGGTTCTGTGAGGGGGAAGGTTCTGCTGGTCGACGACGTGTTCACCACCGGTGCCACCCTGAGCGCATGCTCCAGCGCCTTGCTCGAGGCCGGGGCGGAGCGTGTCTGTGCCCTGAGCCTCTGCAGGGCCCTTCATTAGGCAGCCCTTCGCCAAGGGAAAGGAGGGAGCAGGTGGAGATAACGATCAAGGGGCGAAACATCTCCGTTACGGAGGCTCTCGAGGACTACGCCCGGGAGAAGGTCTCCCGCCTGAGCAGGTTCTTCGACGACGAGCGCAGCGCGGCGCGGGCCGAGGTCGAGCTCATCCACGAGCGCAACCCGTCTATACCCGAGCCGGAGGTCGCGGAGACGACGCTCTTCATAAACGGTGCCGTGCTCAGGGCCCGGGGCTCCTCCCCGGACATGTACGCCTCGATAGATTTGATGAGCGACAAGCTCGAGCGGCAGGTCAGGCGCTACAGGGGCAGGCAGATCGACCGCTGGCACGGTCAGATCAAGAAGGGGGGATCCCAGAAGCCTCAGGAAGAGTCGAAGATCCTGCAGGACGAGGACGAGATAGAGGCTAAAATAGTCAGGACCAAGCAGTTTCAGATGAAGCCGATGAGTCCCGAGGAGGCGGCGCTGCAGATGGAGCTGCTGGACCACGACTTCTACGTGTTCACCAGCGCTGAGACCGGGGAGATAAACGTGGTCTACCGGCGCCGCGACGGGAACTACGGCCTCATTGAGCCCGCGCGATAAAATAAGTTCTGGCCCGAAAGCTTCCGGCGAGGTGTAAGGCGACGTGGCGAATCTCTTGACGAAGATATTGAGGATGGGCGAGGGCCGCAAGGTGAAGGCCCTCTGGCGGGACGTGGAGGAGATCTCCGCGCTCGAACCGTCCTTCGAGAAACTCTCCGACGAGGAGCTGCGGTCGAAGACCGACGAGTTCCGCGAGCGGCTCGCGGAGGGCGAGACGCTCGACGACCTCCTCTACGAGGCTTTCGCCGTGGTGCGGGAGGCCGCCAAGAGGACGCTGGGGATGCGCCCGTTCGACGTGCAGGTGATGGGTGGCATCGTGCTGCACCAGGGCAAGATCGCCGAGATGAAGACCGGCGAGGGGAAGACGCTCGCCGCGACGATGCCCGTCTACCTCAACGCGCTCACCGGCGAGGGCGTGCACCTGGTGACCGTCAACGACTACCTCGCCCGGCGCGACGCAGAATGGATGGGGCCCATCTACGAGTTCCTCGGGCTCAGGGTCGGGGTCATCCAGGAGTGGATGGACTTCGATGAGCGCAAGGAAGCCTACGCCGCCGACGTCACCTACGGGACCAACACCCAGTTCGGCTTCGACTACCTGAGGGACAATCTCGCCACCTCGCCCGATCAGCTCGTGCAGCGCGAGCTCAAGTACGCCATCGTCGACGAGGTGGACTCCATCCTGATCGACGAGGCCCGCACCCCCCTCATCATAAGCGGGGTGCCCGAGAGCGCCGCCGACACCTACTACCGCTTCGCGGCGATCGTCCCCACCCTCAAGGAAGGCGAGGACTACGAGGTGGACGAGAAGAAGCAGCAGGTCGCCCCGACCGAGCAGGGGGTCGCGAAGGTCGAGAGGGCGCTCGGGATAGACAACCTCTACGACGACGTGAACGCCAATCTGGTCAACCACCTGCAGCAGGCCCTCCGGGCGCACACCCTATTCAAGCGCGACGACGAGTACATCGTCCGCGACGGGGAGGTCCTCATCGTCGACGAGTTCACCGGGCGCATCCTGGAGGGCCGGCGCTACTCCGAGGGACTGCACCAGGCCATAGAGGCCAAAGAGGGCGTTCCGATCAAGGAAGAGAACCAGACGGTCGCCACGATAACCATCCAGAACTACTTCCGCCAGTACGAGAAGCTCGCCGGCATGACCGGCACGGCCGCGACCGAAGCCGACGAGTTCATGCACATCTACAAGATGGAGGTCGCCTCGATCCCGACCCACCGTCCGATGATCCGGGTGGATAAGGACGACCTCGTCTACAAGACCAAGAAGGCCAAGTACAAGGCGGTCGTGGAGGACATCGTCGAGCGGCACAAGAAGGGGCAGCCGGTCCTCGTCGGCACCGTCTCCGTCGAGGTCTCCGAGCACCTCTCGAAGCTGCTCAAGCAGCGGGGCATTCCGCACAACGTACTCAACGCCAAGCACCACGAGCGGGAGGCCGAGATCATCGCCGAAGCCGGGAAGCTCGGCGCGGTGACGATAGCCACCAACATGGCCGGGCGCGGCACAGACATAAAGCTTGGTGGTTCCGAGGAGGGGACCGAGGAGTGGACCGAAGAGCACGAGCGCCTCGCGCAGGAGATCATGCGGAAGTACCCGACGATCGAGCGGGAGATGCTCGAGGGGCGCACGCTCGAGTCTTTGAAGGTGGTCAACCTCGGCGGCCTCTACGTGCTTGGCACCGAGCGGCACGAGGCACGCCGGATAGACGACCAGCTCCGGGGACGCTCCGGACGCCAGGGTGACCCTGGAGAGTCGCGGTTCTACCTCTCCTTCGAGGACGACCTTCTCAGGCTCTTCGGGGGCGAGCGGATGCAGAACCTCATAAGCCGCATCGGGCTCGAGGAGGACGTGCCGCTCGAGGCCGGGATGGTCTCCGGCTCGGTGCGGCGGGCGCAGGAGCAGGTCGAGAGCCAGAACTTCCAGGCGCGCAAGCGCATCCTCGAGTACGACGACGTGCTCAACAAACAGCGCGAGGTGATCTACGCGATCCGCCGCGAGATCCTGATGGGCGGCGAGGTCGACACGATGGGTTACGTCGAGGAGGTGCTCTCGGACGTCATAGAATCTCACGCCCCGGCCAACTCCTATCCGGAGGACTGGGATCTCGAGGGGCTCGAACGCGAGCTCCGGCGCTTCTACCCGGTCTCGGTGGACTTCGGGGTCCTGGATCCCGAGGAGGCCACGACGGAGGATCTGCGCGAGCTGGTGCTCGCCGATGCCCGGGAGCGGCTCGAAGAGCGCAAGCGGGAGTGGGAGGAGCGTACGGCCGAGCTCGAGCGGCTCGGGCTCGAGCGCGCCGACGGCATAGACAGCTTCGAGGAAGCAGAGCGCAGGACGCTGCTCTCGATCGTCGACCAGCGCTGGCGCGAGCACCTCTACGACATGGAGTATCTGCGGGAGGGCATCGGCTGGCGCGGCCTCGGGCAGCGCGACCCGCTCGTCGAGTACAAGCGCGAGGGTTACGAGATGTTCCGGCAGATGGAGCGGGCGCTCAAGGAAGACTACGTCACCTATATCTACCGGGTCGAGAACGTGCAGATAACCGAGGCTGACCTCGAGCAGCTCTCCTACAGCGGGGGTGGGGAAGAGGAGCCCACCGCTCCGCAGCAGAGGAACCCGAGGCGGGCGGATCAGAAGATCGGTCGCAACGACCCGTGCCCCTGTGGGTCCGGGAAGAAGTACAAGAAGTGTCACGGCATGCCCGGGGCACCGCCGCTCAGGGTGGAGGGTTGATGCCTGAGACCGAAGAAAAGCTGGCGGAGCTCGAAGCGCGGCTCTCCGACCTCGAAGATTACTTCGATGTCGGAGAGATGCGCGAGGAGGCCGGGAGGCTCGCCCGGGAGATGAACCGACCAGATTTCTGGGACGATCCCGGGCGGGCGCGGGAGGTTTCGGCGCGTTTCTCCAGGATCCAGGACCGGCTCGAGCTGCTCGAAGATCTGCGCAGAAGGCTCTCGGATGCCGGGGAGCTGCTGGAGCTCGCTGGCGATGAGGATGGAGAGTTTCTGGCTGAGGTCTCCGGGGAGCTCAGACGGGTTGAGAGGACGCTCGAGGAGCAGGAGATCGCGCGGCTTTTCTCCGGAGAGTACGACGAGGGTGACGCCATCCTCACGATAAACTCCGGCGCTGGCGGGGTCGACTCGCAGGACTGGGCCGAGATGCTCGCCCGGATGTACCGCCGGTGGGCCGAGCGGCGCGGCTTCGATCTGGAGGTCATAGAGTACACCGAAGGGGAAGAGGCCGGGATAAAGAGCGCGACCTTCACGGTCAGGGGGGAGTTCGTCTTCGGGCTGCTCTCGGCCGAGAGGGGGGTGCACCGGCTGGTGCGCATAAGCCCCTTCGACGCGAGCCGCAGGCGGCACACGAGCTTCGCCTCGGTGGCGGTCGCGCCGGCGGTGGACGGCGAGATAGAGCTGGACATCGACGAGAAGGATCTCAAGGTAGACACCTACCGGTCCTCCGGGGCGGGCGGGCAGCACGTGAACAAGACGGACTCTGCTGTGCGCATCACGCATCTTCCGACCGGGATCGTCGTCCAGTGCCAGAACGAGCGCAGCCAGCACCAGAACCGGGAGACGGCGATGCGGGTGCTAAAGGCGAGGCTGCTCGAGCTGGAGAGGGAGAAGAGGGAGCGTGAGTTGGCCGCCCAGAGCGGGGAGAAGGCGGATATCGAGTGGGGCTCGCAGATACGCTCGTACGTCCTGCACCCCTACAAGATGGTCAAGGACCATCGCACCGGGGTCGAGACTGGGGATGTGGAGCGGGTGCTGGATGGGGAGATAGACGACTTCATCTACGCCTACCTGAAGAGCCGTACGGCCGCTGTTTGATACGGGCGTAAGGAAAGTACGCAGGGTCTGCCGCGCGGTCATCCTGGTCCTGCTGGTGTTCGCCGGGGTGATTGCTGCGGGGCCCTACACGTATCTTCCAGGGCTGGTCGATGGGGTGGTGAGCCGGGATTTGCAGGCCAGGATGGGCCTGAGCGAGCCTCCCAGGGTGGATCTGCGCAGCGATCCCCCGTACGCCATGCTCGGCGGGAGATTCTCCTCCGGCACGATAGAGATGGAGGGGGCCGCTTTCGGCAACATCCACACCCGTCGGATCAGGGTGCGGCTGGGGTCGTTCGAGCTGGCTCTGATCAGGAGCCTGGTCTCCGGTCGCCTCGTGAGTAGGGAACCCATGAAGGGTAACGTTAGGATCACGCTCTCCGAGGATGAGGTGAAGCGGATGGCCGTCTCCGAGGTGAGGGCCGTCTCGATCAGGAACCTCACCCTCAGGCCGGGGAGGGTCGAGATCGGGAGCGAAGCCGTGCTGGCCGGGGTTTCGGTCCCCGTGTCGGTCGTAGGCTCGGTCGCGGTGCGCGATGGCGGGATGGTCTTCTCCCCGACGCGGGTCTCTGCGTTCGGGATCTCGTTGCCGCGGGCGGTGAACGACGCCATCCTCTCCGGTATCTCTTTCTTCTACCCGATCCGGGACCTCCCATTCCCCATCCGGTTCGAAGGGGTCGAAGTGATGACGGGACGCGCCGTTTTGCGGGGGACCATCACCATCCTCTCCGGTTGATAGCGGCGGGCTTTGCTGCTATCTTTCGCCCTTGTCCGGCGGAGTTTTCGGAGGGGGGACTCCGCCGCCAGGACGAGACCTCGCCGGAGCTCGCGTTGGGAGGATGATGATCCGGTTCGACAGCGTCACCAAGTTCTACGGCAGGGACACCCTCGCGCTGGACGACGTGAGCTTCGAGATAGGCGAAGGCGAGTTCGTCTTCCTGGTGGGGGCGAGCGGTTCCGGGAAGTCCACGGTCGTGCGCCTGCTCCTCAAGGAGGTGGAACCCACGCGGGGGGAGATATACGTGCGGGGGGTGAAGCTCTCCGGGATCCCGCGGAGGAGTATCCCGCGCCATCGCAGGAGCATCGGGTGCGTCTTCCAGGACTTCAAGCTGCTCCCCAACAAGACGGCGGCGGAGAACGTGGCCTACGCGATGGAGGTCACCGGACACCGCAGGCGTGCCATACGCACCAAGGTCCCCCAGATGCTCGACCTGGTGGGTCTCACCACCAAGAAGGACAGGTATCCGGCGGAGCTCTCCGGTGGAGAGCAGCAGCGCGTCTCGATAGCCCGGGCGCTGGTCTCCTCCCCACCGGTGCTGGTCGCCGACGAGCCCACCGGGAACCTGGACCCCGAGACGAGTCGGGGGCTGATGCGGCTTCTGGAGCGGATAAACCGCATCGGCACCACGGTCCTGGTGGCGACCCACGACAGGGAGATGGTCGATGCGATGCGCCGGCGGGTGATAGCGCTGGAGGACGGGCGGGTCGTGCGAGATCAGCTGAAGGGTGCGTACGCCGGTGAGTAGCAACCTGGGTTTCTTCCTGCGTGAGGCCCTCGGTGGCATCCGGGCCAACCTGCTCATGAGCCTGACCGCGACGGTGACGACTTTCATCTGCGCCGTGGCGCTCGGGGGTGCGTTGCTCTTCGGGGCGCACGTCAGGGGGCTCGTGGAGTCCCTGCAGCGTGGGGTGACGATTGACGCCTTCTTCCCCCAGGGTGTCTCGAAGCAGAAGATGGAGGATGTGCGCCGGACCGTGGCGGGCTACCCGGAGGTCAGGAAGGTCCGGCTGGTGACGAAGAAGGAGGCCTACGAACGGTTCAAGAAGAGGTTCTCGGACAACCCCAGGGTCTACAGGGGCCTCGGTAGCGACTTCCTGCCGGCCTCACTGGAGATCACGCTGAAGAAATCTTCCGACGCTTCCGGGGTCGCCGCGCGACTCGAGAACGATGGCTTCTCGCCTTCGAACCTCAGCTACCCGCAGCAGACGGTTCGCCGGCTCGACCGGGTCGCGGGGTACGCGATCTGGGCTCTCCGGCTGACCACCGGGCTCTTCCTTCTGGCGAGCGTCCTTCTGGTCTCGAACGCCATAAGGCTTTCGATCTTCGCCCGGCGCAGGGAGATAGAGGTGATGAAGCTGGTTGGGGCCTCGGACGGGTTCGTGAGGACGCCTTTCGTCATAGAAGGGTTTCTGCAGTCCCTGACCGGTGCCGTGGCAGGGGCCGTCATCGTGCTGCTGGCCAACAGAGCCTTCGTCGGGTGGTCGCATCAGACGCTTCCTTTCTTCCCGATCTCCGCAGGTTACGTGGACCCGCTCCAGGTGTTTGCCATCGTGGTGGGTTTCGGGTGCATCATAGGTGCTGTCGGGAGTTACCTCTCCGTGCGGCGTTTCCTCAAGGTCTGAAAGATCACCTCTTGGGCCGGTGGGCCAACGGTGCTCTGCATGCTTAGGGTTACGGGCCCGCCGTTTTTGGCTGCGGGCCGGAGCCCCGGTGTGGTTCGTCATGTTAGACTCAGCCCGTGAGGTACGCTGGATTGGTCTCTGAGGAGGGCCTGTGATACTGCCTGCGGTCCTCGTCAGAAGGGGGAAGTATTCTATCGCCGACCCGCTCTTCGTCGAGGAGCGGCGGCCGGTCCTGGTTGCGCGCAGGGCCCGGCGCGGGGCGGAGGCCGGAGACCTCGTGCTCGTCGACGTCCACGAGACCAGGCGTTCGCTGCGGGGTGAGGTCGTGCGGGTCATCGGGACCTCGGAGGATCCGCGCAACGTCTACGAGGCTCTGTTCGCCTCCATCGAGACCTCGCCCCGCTTCCCGCGCCGGGTCGAGGAGGAGGCCGAGAAGGTGGCCGGACGCGGTTTCTCGGAACGCAGGAAGGACCTCCGAGCCCTGCCGACCGTCACCATAGACGGTGAAGACGCGATGGACTTCGACGATGCCATCTCGGTGGAGCGCACCTCCGACGGCTACAGGGTGTGGGTACACATCGCCGACGTGACGCACTACGTCGACCCGGAGGGGGCGCTCGACCGGGAGGCCGCGCGGCGGGGCAATTCCGTCTATCTTCCGGGGCGCGTGGCGCCGATGCTCCCGGCGCGGCTCTCTGCGGACGTATGCTCGCTCGTTCCCGGGGCCGAGCGGGCCGCCGTGAGCGTCGAGATGGACGTGGACCACTCCGGGGCGGTGCGCGAGAGTCGCATCTACCGCAGCAGGATAGCGAGCGACGCCCGTCTCACGTATGAGGGAGTGGATGCCTTCCTGCGGGGGGAGGGCCGGATCGAGCAGCCGCGGCTCGTCACCGAGGCGTACGAGCTCTCGCGCAGGCTCAAGACCCGGGCCGCCGTTCGGGGCAAACTCGAGCTCGAGAGCAGAGAGCCGGAATACGAGCTCGACGATGATGGGGTGCCGGTCTCCGCGAGGATGAGGGAGTCGAGCCCCGCCCGCGAGCTCATCGAGGAGCTCATGATCCTCGCCAACGAGCAGGTGGCGGTGGAGATCACGGGCCGTCCCGGGGGCGTCTTCCGGGTTCACGAGCGGCCAGATACGGAGGCGCTGGAGGAGCTCGGGCGTCGGCTCGAGGCGATAGGGCTGGCCGACGAGCCTTCGCCGGAGAACCTGAGCGTCATCGCCCAGAAGGCCAAGTCCGGTGCCGTGGGGTATCTGATCCTGCGCTCGTTGCCCCGGGCGTACTACTCGCCGTCGAACGTCGGGCATTTCGGGCTCGCGCTCGAGAACTACACTCACTTCACCTCCCCGATCCGGCGCTACGCGGACATCCTGGTCCACCGGGCGCTCTTCGGATGCGGGAGATCGGGAGAGGATTTGTGGGAGATCGCCGAGCACATCTCCGAGAGGGAGTTCCGCAGCATGATCTGCGAGCGCACCGCGGACGAGTACACCCTGATGTGGCTGATGCGCGACCGTGTGGGAGAAACCTTCGAGGGTGTGGTCGTGAGCACGACCTCGTTCGGCCTCTTCGTGGAGCTCGAGAGCGGGGCCACGGGGCTCGTGCACGTGAGCAAGCTCCCCGGATGGTGGGAGCTGGACGAGAGTGGTGTGGTACTCTCCAACGACGAGATAGGGGCCTCGTACAGGGTGGGAGACCGGGTTCTCGTAGAGCTGCTCGACGTCTTCCCGCTCTACCAGCGGGCCGAGCTGAGGGTGGTGAAGAGACTGTGACCGACCTTGCACGCAACAAAAAAGCCACGCACGACTTCGACATAGAGGAGACCTACGAGGCCGGAATCCAGCTGACCGGTCCGGAGGTCAAATCCGTTCGCGCCGGGCGGGCCAACCTGCGCGAGAGCTACGCCCGGGTCAGGGACGGTGAGGTGTTTTTGCTCGGGGCGCACATCTCGCCGTACCAGAACGCCACCCACGTCCATCAGAACCCGACCCGAGAGCGCAAGCTGCTGCTGCACAGGAAGGAGATAGACCGCCTCGCCGGTAAGCTCAACGAACAGGGCAAGACGCTCATCCCGCTGAGGCTCTACACGAAGAACGGGAGGATAAAGCTGGAGCTCGCCGTCGCCAGCCGCAAGAAGCTCTACGACAAACGGCGTGAGATCGCGCGCAGGAGCGCCCAGAGGGAGATCGAACGGGCGATGAAGGAGCGCCTGAGGCGTTGATAGAGGTCTCATCGGTGGTAAAATAAGCATCGTCGATGGGGGCGAGTCTGGCTTCGACGGGAGCGGACAGCGTCCTGTGAGACGAGCCGAGTTCGCCGGAGACTCGTTAAACGCCGGCACCTAAAAATACACGCCAACGACGCAGAGCCGGAGATGGCGCTGGCTGCGTAAAGACAAAATCGCAGCCCATCGGACTGGGTGGCCCGTGACTCGGTATCCGGTGTCAGCTTAGCGGGCTCACCTCATCGGTCCTGGCCCGGGGCTGGTGAGGGAAACTCAGGTAGGGCTGGCCCCTCCGCGGCGCCCCGGTCCGCGGAGGTCGGTGAGAATAAACCGGGTGCGACGCTCGTACAATCTCACGGATGGCGCGCTTCCGGACGCGGGTTCGACTCCCGCCGCCTCCACTATCTGGTCCGCCGAGAGGCGGGCCTTTCTTTTTCTCCCCGGGACGGAAAAAGCGATATCCGAGCGGCTATAATCCAGCCTCGTGAGCGATCCGAGACCCATAGGCGTTTTCGACTCAGGGGTTGGAGGGCTGACCGTTCTCTCTGACATCAGGGACCGTTTGCCTTATGAACACACGATCTACTTCGGGGATACGGCCAGGGTCCCATACGGGCCGCGCGATCCCGCGGAAGTCAGGGAATTCGCGTTTGAGATCGTGGAGTATCTGGTCGGGTTGAACGTCAAGCTGGTTGTCATAGCCTGCAACACGGCCGCTGCGGCGGCCCTGAAGGATCTGCAGTCCGGATTCGAGGTCCCGATAGTCGGTGTCATAGAGCCCGGGGCCAGGGCTGCGGTACTCGACACACGCAACCGGAAGGTGGGTGTGCTCGCCACCAAGCTCACGGCGGAGAGCGGAGCTTACCGGAGGGCGATCCACGCGCTGGACGCAGGGATAGAGGTGTACGAGCAGGCCGCCCCCGAGTTCGTCCCCATGATCGAACGCGGCATCGTGGACGGACCAGAGCTGGAGGAGGTTGCCAGAGGGTATCTGGAGCCCATGATCCACCGTCACGTCGACGCGGTCATCCTGGGGTGTACCCACTACCCGCTCATCTCCGCGACCATAAACCGGATCCTGGGACCGGAGGTCCGTCTCATCTCCTCCGCAGGTCAGACGGCGCTGGAGGTGAGGAACATCCTCTCTCGCAGAGGTTATCTGCGCCGGCCGCGCAATCCGGAGGACTTCGGCAAGTCCGTCTACGTCTGCAGCGCCGACCCGGAGGAGTTCGCCAGACTGGGCAGTCGCTTCCTCGAGGAGAATATAGAAGTAGTCACACCGGCTTCGGCCCTGCAGCGTACCTAGAACTGTCTGGGCTCCTGATCCGTTTGTTATACTAGACGACGGTTTGGCGGGGCGTGGCGCAGCCTGGTAGCGCACCTGCTTTGGGAGCAGGGGGTCGGAGGTTCAAATCCTCTCGCCCCGACACAGGGGGCGCCACCCGTGCGGGTGTAGCTCAATGGCAGAGCTCCAGCCTTCCAAGCTGGCGATGGGGGTTCGATTCCCCTCACCCGCTCTTTGCGCCCGTAGCTCAGGGGACAGAGCAGCGGACTTCTAATCCGCCGGTCGCAGGTTCGAATCCTGCCGGGCGCGCTTCGAGAAGCCTTGATTTGCAGGTGAAACGCAAACAACAGAGAAGCCCCCGGTTCGACGTCGGGGGCTATTTACCGCAACCGTACCGCAACCCGTTATCCCAAAGCGTCGTCCATCGCGTCCGCCAGACCGTCGCCCATGCCGGGGAGCACGTGGGAGTAGGTGTCGAGCGTGATGCCGATGTTGGCATGCCCGAGGAGTTCCTGGACGTACTTGGGGTGCTGGCCCACCTTAAGAAGTATGGTGGCGCAGGTGTGCCGGAGGTCGTGCACGCGCACGGTGCGGGGAAGTCCGGCGCGCTCCAGGATCTGCTTGAAGGAGCGGGCAGTGAGGTTCTTGGCGTTCATGGTCTTGCCGACCTGGTTGGGGAAGACGAGCCCGTGATCCTCCCACAGCCCCGCCGCCCGCAGACGCTCCTCCAGCTGCGCTTTGCGATGGCGCCTGAGCGCCTTCATAGCCCCGGTGGTGAGCTTGATGCGGCGCCCCTTGCCGTTCTTGGGGGCTTCGAAACGGTGCCCCGTTCGCGTCTCCGAGAGCGTGCGGCGCACGGCGAGCGTGCCGGCGTCGAGGTCCACGTCCTCCCACTTGAGCCCCAGCAACTCGCCCTCCCGCAAACCACAGTGCACGGCGAGCACGTACAGGGTCTCGAAGCGGTCGCCGCGCGCGGCGTCGAGGAAGGCGCGGGCCTGGTCGGGAGACAGGGGCCGTATCTCTTTCTTGGTGGGCCTCGGCGCCTTTATGGCCTCGGACGCGTTGCGGGGTATCAGCTCGTCCCTCACGGCCTGCTTGAGCGCCTTGTGGAGCGTGACGTGGATGTACTGGACGGTGCGGGGCGAGAGTCCGGCGCCCAGCTTCTCCCGGTAGAGGCCCCGGACATGCGCCGGAGCGAGGGTCTTCAGTTTGATCCGCCCCAGCGTGGGCTTGATGTGCACCCGGACTATGGACTCGTACCGCTCGTAGGTGCGCTGCCTCACCGTGTCCCGCACGGAGTCCGAAAGCCAGCGATCCAGGTACTCGCCGACGGTCAGCTTCCCGGCGTCGTACACGATGCCGCCATTGCGGTCCGCTATCGCCTTCGCCAGCTTCTCCGCCACCTCCCTGCGCGTCTTGCCGTACAGCGTCTTCCGCTTGCGCCCCTCGGCCGTGTACACGGTGTACTCGGCGCGCCAGGTGCCGTTCTTGCGACGGCTGATGCTGCCCTCGCCGTTGCCGCGTTTACCCATCTTCTCCTTCCCTTCCGGTCCCGGCGACGAGCGTCGCCACTTACAACACCTCTCAACATCCGGGTGCCTTTATCCTGCTTGGATCCACCTCCCCAACCATGAGCCTGCCGTCCGACGATCTTTGATCGCTGCGTAGACAATGTCAATGATCCACCTGTTACGAGGTAGGGATCCTCCCCGACGGGTCTACTTCCGCCTGGCTTCCGGATAGCGTTGCTCTTCGAGCCAGCGATCGAGCTCCCTGCGGCTCACCCGGACGCTGCGCCCGATCCTCACCGATGGGATCTGCCCCGAGCCGACCAGCTCGTACGCCCGGCTGCGCGCGATCTGCAGGACCTCCGCCACCTCCGGTACCTTCAGCCACTCTCGCTCCCTGTTCACCCACACTCCCCTCTTCTGTCCTGTTCCCTACTGTAGTACAAATACACATTTGCGGTCAAGGCCAGGATCGTCTACAGTACCCTCGAATACGCCTTCGGGGAGGGACATAAGCGATGCGAGAGAACCTGGAGAAGAGGTTGGAGATCCTGGGCTACCTGGCCCGCAGGGCCGCCAGGGGCGAGGGGGCGCCGAGCGTGAAGGAGGTGGGGGAGGCCGTGGGCTTGAGGAGCACACAGACCGCCCACAAGCATCTCAAGAAGCTCGAAGAGGCCGGTTACGTCGAGCGGGAGGTCGGGAAGGCCCGGGGCCTGAGGCTCACCCCTACAGGCTGGGAGGTGGCGGGGAGGACGCCTCTATTGGGCCGGATCGCCGCCGGGCGCGGGTTCGAGGCCATCGTGGACGAGAGCACAACCTTCTCTCTGCCCGCGGAACTCCTCTACTCCCCCTCAGGCAGGGAACGCTACTCGCTGCGGGTGGTCGGGCAGAGCATGACCGGAGCCGGCATCGAGGACGGAGACCTTCTGGTCGTCGAGGAGGACGAGGACCCGCCCGACGGGGCGGTAGTGGTGGCGCTGCTTCGGGGAGGCGAGGAGGTCACCGTCAAGAGGCTCTACCGGGAGGGTGAGTACCTGCGGCTAAAGCCCGAGAACGGCGAGCACGAGGACATCGTCGTGCCCGATGAGGAGACGATCATCCAGGGACGGGTCGTCTACGTGATACACCCGCCCAGGAGACGCCATTAGGAGGGCGTCGTGAGGCCGCTGGAGCGCGTGCTGGAGGTCCTGGAGGTAGACAGGGGTCCCGACCATCGAGGCGAGTACCTGGCCTTCTGCCCGGCCCACGACGACAGGAACACCCCCAACCTGCGCGTCGAGGAGGCAGAGGACGGCCGCGTCCTGCTCCACTGCTTTGCCGGCTGCTCGCAGGACGAAGTGCTGTCGGCCCTGGAAGAGCGGGGAATTCGCAGGCGCGACCTGTTCTCCCGGAACGGCCGCGGAGTGGAGGAGGGGAGTAACCTCCCCCCGTATAGGACTGCAACGCTGCAACCCCGCTCTGTAAAGGGCGAAGATAAGCGGGAAAAGGGATTGCGCGACCCCGCGCAACCGGGTGCAATGGCGCAACCTCCCTGCACCCTCGAAGCCTATGCCGGGGCCAAGGAACTGCCCGTGGAGTTTCTCCGGGAGCTCGGCCTCTCGACCGTCAGCTACATGGGCACGAAGGCTGTGCGGATGCCGTACCTCACGGAGGACGGCCGGGAGGGAGCCGTGCGCCTGCGGCTGGCCCTGGAGAAGTCTCCGCAGGGCGACAACCGCTTCCGGTGGCGCAAGGGCTCGAAGCCGACCCTCTACGGCCTGTGGCGCATGGAGCGCGTCCGGGAGGCCGGCTACGTCGTGCTGGTCGAGGGCGAGAGCGACTGCCACACCCTCTGGCACCATGGCATCGAGGCGCTGGGCGTCCCCGGCGCTTCCAACTGGAAGGAGGAGTGGGCGGCGCACCTCGAAGGGATCGGGAAGGTCTACGCCGTGATCGAGCCGGACGAGGGAGGCGAGATGTTGAAGGAGAGGCTCGCCGCCTCGGGCATCCGGGACCTGCTACGCTTCGTGGAGCTCGACGGAGCGAAGGACGTCAGCGAGCTTCACCTGTCCGATCCTACCCGCTTCCTGGAGAACTTGCGGGCCGCCTTCGGGCGCGCGGCGACTCTGATCGACCAGGAGAAGGAGCGGGCCGAGGCCCGTGCCCGTGAAGTCCGGGAAGCCTGCGAGGGTCTGGCCCGCGAGGGACGCATACTCGACCGCTTCGCCGCCGAGCTTGGGCGCTCCGGCGTCGCCGGCGAGAGCCGGGCCGCGAAGCTCCTCTACCTGGCCCTCACGAGCCGTCTCCTGGAGAGAATCGTGAGTATCGCGGTCAAGGGGCCGTCCTCCGGCGGCAAGACCTACCTTGTGGAGCGTGTCCTCTCCTTCTTCCCGGAGGACGCCTACTACGCTTTAACCGCGATGAGCGAGCGGACGCTCGCCTACTCCGAAGAGCCCATAAAGCACCGCTTCCTGGTGATCTACGAGGCCGAGGGCATGAGCGGCGACTTCGCCACCTACCTGATGCGCTCTCTGCTCTCTGAGGGGCGCGTCCGCTACGAGACGGTCGAGAGCACCAAAGACGGCATAAGGCCCCGCCTCATAGAGCGGGAAGGCCCCACGGGCCTGATCGTCACCACCACCGCCGTCAAGCTCCACCCCGAGAACGAGACCCGCCTGCTCTCTTTGACCGTCGCCGACACCCAGGAGCAGACCAGGAACGTGCTGCGGGCTTTGGCCAGGGGTAGGATCGGCGAGCCAGACCTCAAACCCTGGCTCGCCCTCCAGGAGTGGCTGGTGACGGCCGAACGCCAGGTCGTCATCCCCTACGCCGGGGATCTCGCCGAGCTGGTCCCGCCCGTGGCCGTCAGGCTGCGCCGGGACTTCGGTGCGGTCCTGAATCTGATCCGTGCCCATGCCGTCCTGCACCAGGCCACTCGCGAGAAGGATGCCGACGGCCGCATCGTCGCCACCCTCGACGACTACGTCGCCGTCAGGGAACTGGTGGCCGACCTGGTGAGCGAAGGCATCGAAGCAACCGTGCCCAAAGGCGTGCGCGAGGCCGTGCACGCCGTTGCACGCCTGCACGCCGGGAACTCCGAGCCGGTGACCGTGGCAGAGGTCGCCCGGGAGCTGGAGCTCGACCGCTCCGCCGCCTCCCGCAGGATCAAGACAGCCAGAGAACAGGGCTATCTCAGAGATCTCGAAGATAACCCCCGCAAGCCTTCCCGCTTGGTGCCCGGAGATCCCTTGCCCGAGGACCTGGAGATACTGCCGCCTCCGGATGCATTGAAAGCGTGCAAGCGTGCAGGCGAAAACGGGGGGATAGACACCCCCCTCCCCCCGTCGAACGGCGATGAGGAAGGCGGGGGAGGGGGTGCATACCCCTCCGAAAACGGTGCACGCCTGCACGCCCCGGACGAAGACGGGCGCGTGAGGTTCACATTATGAGTGCTCGCGCACTGCTTGAGGAGCTGCGTACGCGCGACGTGCGTCTGGAAGCCAGCGGCCTCACGCTGCGCGTAGACGCTCCCGCCGGCGCCGCAACCGACGAGCTGCGCGCCGTCCTCCGCGAGCACAAGCGAGCCCTGATCCGGCACCTCGAACGCGAGCGCCGCAGGCTGGAGGAGGCGGACCGCCGGGGGCTCGTGATCCGGTGGGCCAGAGAGCCCGGCTACGTCGCCCTGCACGACCCTACCACCGGCGAGTGGCACGAGGTCGCGGTGTCCGGGTGCCCGCCCTGGGTGCTGGAGGATGCGAAGGCGTACCGCCGCCGGGAAAGGAGCGAAGCATGAGCAGCTACGACGAGGTGGTCCGCCGCAGGGAGGTCAATACCCTCTACCGCAAGCTCTGCTTCCTGGGCCTCGAAGCCTATGCCGAACCTGACGCGGAGCGGCCGGCAGGCTACAGGGTAGTGGTCGAGGGCCTGAAGTCCTTGAACCCCGACCACGCCGACCGCCTGATGCGGCTGGTGCGGGACAACGAGGCCGCGCTGGCAGAGGTACTGCCGAAGAGATGTCCCCGTCTTCGGCTCGTCCGCGGCAACGGACCGGTCCCTTGAGAGCACGTCTCCTATCCGTCTGCGTGTCCCGCGCCCGGGAGGGCGGTCTGAAGATAACCCTGCGGTACGCTTACGAGGGCAGACCTCCGTCCTTGAGGCAGCGCGCCGGGATGGTGAAGGCCCTGCTGGCCGAGGCCCTCGGCCGCCTGGAAAAAGGTAAGCCCATGGACGCGGGCTTCAGCGAGGACGCCGTAAGGCGCGTCCGCACCGACACGATGGAGACGTAGCCGTCCGTGCCGGAAGAGGGCGTATCCGTGTGTGAGAAACCCTATATAAGAGAGAAGATCACACGCACGGGCGGGAGAAGGCGAGGCGCTTGGACTTCGACACCTCAAAGAGCAACGGCAGGGACCGCCGACGGCCGTCCGGCGGTAACAGCTTCCCTGACTTCTCGACGGGTAGAGCCGGCCGCCCGGGTCGAGGTTTCGACACCTCCCGCCGTTACCGTCACCAGAGCGGGATCGACGGGGGTGTCGGCGAGGACTTCCGTATACCGGCGGGCGCGAGGAAGGCCGCGCTGGTCCACCTGGCGCTCGAAGCGTGGCGCGCTGGCCTGCTCGACCCGAAGGAACTCGGTGAGGTGAGGGGCCGCGACGTGGACGAGGCAGGATTGCAACGCGCCCTCTACCGCTCCTCCATGGGCGAGATCGAGCACGTCCTCGGCCCGATAGTGAGGGGTAAGCGCATCGTCGTGGAAGGCCATCTCGCCGGCACGGGACGTACCGCCATAGAGAGGCTCGGCGCCGAGGTGGAGGAGCTAAGGCTCGAAGACGAGAGGCGCTACATAGACATGACTCCCGTCATCTTCGTTGTTGCAGCGGTCGCTATGGCCGTCCGCTACGTCTCTTTGGGTCTCGACGACCAGAGCCTCTACATCCTCGCCGGCATAGCCTTCGCCCTCATGTACGGCCTCAGGCCTTTCTTCTTCAAGATGCAGAGGCCTAGAGACGAATAGGAGCATGCCGTGAAGGTCGCTACCCACATAGTCTTCGGCGAGTGCTGCCTGTTCGCCGCCTCCGCCGTCTTCGACTTCCACTACGAGATACCCTCGGTCTTGGCGGCTGCCGTCTGCTCCGTCCTGCCCGACGCCGACTACCCCAAGAGCTGGCTCGGCCACCAGCTCGGCAGCGTCTCAGAGGATCTGTATGGCGCCTTCGGGCACCGCTCCTTCCTACACAGCTTACTGGCTCTCGTGCTCGTCACGGCTGCTCTCGGCTCGCTTTTGTGGTGGATCACCGGCCAGCCTGCCACGATGATCGCCGTGGGGGTGGGCTATGGCTCTCACCTCTTCGCCGACATGATGACTTTAGGAGGAGTGCAGCTCTTCTGGCCCTCTCGTCTGATCGCCGTCTTCCCTGGTCGCGACGAGTACCGCGTCGTCAGCGGCGGTAACTCCGAGCGCGTGTTTGTCGCCGTTGCTCTCATCTTTGCGCTGCTCTTCTACCCTGTCTCGCGAGTAGGCTTCGACGGCCTGATCTACCGCATGGGTGGCTCCGACCAGCTCTACGGCGAGGTGACCAGAGTGACCGACGGCGACACCATAGAGGTAGAGACCCAGGGCCGCACTACTCCCGTGCGTCTCATAGGCGTGGACACCCCGGAGACCGTGGCGCCTGACCAGCCTATAGGTTGCTTTGGACCGCAGGCATCTGACTACACGAAGCAGGTCCTCTACGAGCGCCAGATCAACGAAGAAGGTGAGGTCGTGCGCGAAGGCCGTCTCGTGAGGCTGGAGATCCCGCGCATAGGAGATTCCGAGGACGCCTACGGCCGTACTCTTGCCTACGTCTACATCGATGCGAACGATGACGGCTCCTACGAGCGCCTCTTCAACGAAGACCTTATCGAACTCGGGCTCGCCCGCACCACGACTTTCGCCCACACCTACCGCCGCGAGTTCGAGCGAGCAAGGGAAGAGGCCGAGGAGAGGGGCGCGGGATTGTGGAGCGCCTGTCCCGAAGTGGACACTCCCTGACGGGCTAACGCCGTTGCGAGGAGGCTTCACAGGCGGGAGCCATTAGGCGACACCAGACTCCCGTGGCGGGTCTGCGCACCCACCCCGGGCTGCGCTCTCCCGGCCGCGGAAGGGTGGAAGGCGCAACTCCGCGTGACGGTCCGCAGGCCGCCCCCGAGGGTCGGCCCCCGGCCCTGCGCCTCTCGTCCGTAGCGGGCGAGACTCGGTATGGCGGCCAGCTTGCGCTCGCCGCTACGCAGGATCATCCTCGCCGGCACGGTCCGCCGTCGGCTAAAGCCGACCCCGGCCCTCCACCAATGATCAGCTATAGCGGAACGCGGCAAGGCGGAGAGCCGTCCTGACGGCCGGCACCCCGCCCCAGACCACCTTGAGGATGCAGAGCGAGGGTTCCCACCAACTTCGAGACCAGCGTCTGGAGCCTGATGGAGACGATGTGTTGCCAGCGCCCCAGAAGGCTACACCGGCAGGGCGGGGACGGCTTCGCCGCCCTTTCAGGGTGTCGAGGCTCTCCATACCGGCCGTGCCCTGGCCTTGACATCCCCGTCCCCCGGCCCCTTACGCCCCCAGGCAGGCAACACATGATTTCCTCCACCGCACACCCGTTCCCCCTATCCGGCGTCGTGGCCTTCGCGGGCTCCCGGCACGGCTCCCCGTTCCCGGTGGCGCCGCTTGTCTCTGCCGTCCTTGCCGCAGGTGGATCGGTGCGCGTGGGCTGCGCCCCCGGCGTTGACGCTGTCGTCCGCTCCTGTTGCCTCTTGGCCGTGGTGGTGCGCGCCTCGTCGTTTCCCGGCCCGCCGCGTGCCCGGCTCGCTGCCCGTACCCGGGTGGTCGTTGCCGGTGCCTCGGCTCTGTGCGTCTTTCCACCCGCCGGCGGCGCGCTCGGTCCCGGCTCCTCGCTGACGACGAGGGCGATCCTTGACTTTCCCCTGAGGAGAGCTACACTGGTCGTTATTAATCAAGTAAATTTGATAAAAAGGTGGTTCGGCTTGGACGAGTGCTACAGCGAGATACCCAGGGTGCGGCGGGGGGACCTGCAACTGCTCCCCGAGGGGGAGGCGTCGGCCCTGGCGGCCTACGGGAAGGCTCTCGGAGACCCGATCCGGCTGCAGATGGTCCGCCTTCTGGAGCAGCGAGAGGACCTCTGCACCTGCGAGTTCGAGGAGCTCCTGGGTCTCGGCCAATCGAAGGTCTCCTACCACCTGAAGGTCCTGCTCAAAGCGGGGGTCGTGGAGCGCGAGTTGCACGGCACCTGGAGCCACTACAGCCTGCGCGACCCGAGGCTCCTGGAGCGGCTCGGGTTGCTCTTCTCGGCGACGCACGAACGTAACGAGGCGTTGACCGCATAAGTTCATAAGGCGCGCGTTCGGCGGTCCGTTTACACTCATTTAATCAAATTTCCTTGATCATAAAGGAGACGGTTTGAAAGAGCGGTTCGAAGAGCGGGAGGTAGGGCCGCCCGTGGAGGATGGAAACGGCGGCGGTGACGGACGGGTGGCGGTCTACGAGGTCGAGGGCGCTGGTTGCCTGGACTGCGCCGGGGAGGTCGAGGAGGCCATAGCGGATCTTCCGGGTGTAGAGGAGGCCGACTTCAACCCGGTGGCCGGTAGGCTGACGGTGATCGGCGAGGCCGACACGGAGGCCATCCGGAGGATCACGAAGAGCGAAGGGTGGGCGGTCAGGCCGCAGGGCTCCCGGAGCCCGAACGGTTCTGTGGCTGCGGCCGCAGGGGCGCCACCGGCCGGGGATACGCCGGCAAGAGAGGAGCCCAGGCCCTGGTGGAGGCAGACCCGGCAGGTGCTTCTGGCTCTCTCGGCGTCGCTGCTCATGTTGGGCCTCGTCTTCGAGTGGACCGGCCTGGCCGACAGGCTCGGAGGTGGGGAGCTCCTGGCACGAATTCTGTTCGGCGCGTCCATCCTCGTCGGTATCTACGCGCCCGCGCGCAGCGCCTACGCTTCCCTCAAGCGCAAGAGGATCACGATCAACACGCTTCTGGTCGTGGGCAGCGCGGGGGCGCTGTGGCTGGGGCTGTGGGAAGAGGCGGCGAGCCTGGTGGTCATCTTCTCGCTCGGGGAGGTGATGGAGGTCTACGCCACCGACCGCGCCCGGCGCAACCTCAAGGCACTCATGGACCTGGCACCGCCTTCGGCACTCGTGGTGCGCCAGGGCGGAATGGAGGAGACCGTGCCCGTGGAGGCGGTGCGTACCGGAGACCTGATCCGGATCAAGCCCGGGACCAGGATCCCCCTGGACGGCGAGGTGGTCGAGGGCGGCTCCGCGGTGGACGAGGCGCCCATCACCGGCGAGTCCATGCCGGCGGACAAGGGGAGAGGCGACGAGGTCTTCGCCGGGACGATGAACCTGAATGGCGTCCTCACCGTGAGGGTCACGGCCGCCTCCTCGGAGACGACTTTGGCCCAGATCATCCGCACGGTGGAGGAGGCTCGCGCCCACAAGTCGAGCTACGAGAACTTCGGAGAGCGCTTCGGGGCCGTCTACACCCCCGCTATGTTCGCCCTGGCCGCGCTCGTGGCGACGATACCGCCGCTCCTCTTCGCCCAGCCTTTCGAGCCCTGGTTCTACCGGGCGTTGGTGGTGCTGGTGATCTCCTGCACCTGCGGGCTCGTGCTCTCGGTGCCGACGGCCGCGCTCGCCGCGATCAGCAACGGGGCTCGTCGCGGCCTGATCGTCAAGGGAGGAGCATACCTGGAGGCCGCCGCCCGCGTGGATACGGTGGCCCTCGACAAGACTGGGACCTTGAGCACCGGTCAACCCGAGCTCACCGACGTCGTCCCGGCGGAGGGTGTCGTCTCCCGCGAGGAACTGCTCGGGCTCGCCGCGGCGGTCGAGGCCGGTTCCGAGCACCCCATAGCCGCCGCCGTCGTGCGCCGGGCGCAAAAAGAAGGGCTCGCGATCCCGACCTCCGAGCGCTTCTCGGCCCTTACGGGACGCGGGGCCGTCGCCGAGGTGGAAGGCGAGCGCATCTTCGTCGGCAGCCCGCGCCTCGCTGCGGAGGAGGACATCCCCACAGGAGAACTCGGGGCCGTGGCGGACCTCGAGTCCGCAGGAAAAACCGCGATCGTTGTCTGGAAGAGCAGGAAGATCCTCGGCGTCTTGGGCATCCAGGACCCCTTGCGTGAGGAAGCCGCGGAGGCCGTCTCGCTGCTCAAGGAGCGGGGCGTAAAGCGCGTCGTCATGCTCACCGGCGACAACCGCCGGACCGCCGAGGCGCTCGCCCGGCAGGCGGTCATAGACGAGGTCCACGCCGAGCTTTTGCCCGACGACAAGATCCGGGTGGTCCGGGAGCTGCAGGAGCGGGGCCACCGGGTCGCGATGGTCGGCGACGGCATCAACGACGGTCCCGCCCTCGCCCGGGCCGACCTCGGGATCGCCATGGGAGTCCGCGGCACCGACGTGGCCCGCGAGACAGGCGACATCGTGCTGATGGACGACGACCTGAGGCGCCTGGCCGAGGCGCTCTCTTTGGGGCGCCGGGCGACGCGAACGATCCGCCAGAACGTCTTCTTCTCCGTGAGCCTCGTCGCGGTGCTGGTACCCACCGCGCTCCTCGGCCTGGTGGGCCTGGTGCCGGCCATCGCCATAAACGAGGGGAGCGCCCTCGTGGTGATCGCCAACGGCCTGAGGTTGCTCCGCCCGAAGCCGGAGAGGGGAGGGAAGTAATGTCTCCCGCCGGCGGAGCCGGTCGTGGACCGGGCCGGGAAGAAAGCCGAATGTCCCCCTTCCCGGCCACCGGCATGCCGGACAGGGACTGGTGGAGCGCCCTGTGGCCCGACCCGGAAGGCGTGTTGGAGAAGCTCGGCATCTCCTCGGGGATGAGCGTGGTCGACCTGTGTTGCGGCGACGGCTACTTCACCGCTCGTCTGTCGCGGTTGGTGGCCCCGGGCAGGGTCTACGCGCTGGATCTGGACCCCGGGATGCTGGAGCGGGCCAAAGAAGAGGTGGCCCGCCACGGGGCGAACAACTGCGAGTTCGCCCTGGCCGACGCCCGCGATATCGCCAAGCACGTCCCCGCGCCGGTCGATCTCGTGCTGCTGGCGAATACCTTCCACGGAGTGCCGGAGCAAACGAGGTTGGCCCGCGCGCTCTTCGAGGTGCTCAAACCCGGCGGAAGGTTCGCCATCGTCAACTGGCACCCCATACCGAGAGAAGAAACGTCCGTACTGGGCGAACCCCGCGGCCCCGCCACGGAGATGCGCATGTCACCCGAGAAGACCGGGGCCGTCGTGGAGCCCGCCGGTTTCGAGCTGGAGCGGGTCATGGAACTCCCCCCATACCACTACGGGATGGTCTTTGTACGAAAGGACCGGTAGCGAAGGAGAGAGTATGGCCGAAAAACAGGTTGTGATCTACACGCAGCCTGGTTGCGCCGGCTGCTTGCGGGAGAAGAAGTGGCTCTCGGACAAAGGTGTGTTCTTTTCATCGAGAAGGATATCCGGGAAGACGAGCAGGCCCTCAGAGAGCTGACTGGGCTCGGATCTCAAGCGACCCCGACCACCGTGATCCGTGGAGAGGTCATCATCGGGTTCGACCCGAAGAAGCTCGGCGAGAAGCTGGAGGTGTAACCGTGGACAGACGAGGCAAGTTCCGAATACTTGACACGGGAGGTTGCGCGACCCGTTGCCTGCTGCCGGAAGCGGCCAAAGCCGCGCGCGAGCGCCTCGGCGAGGGGGAGGTTCGGCGGGTGCCGTTCACCTGCGAGGTCTCCGGGGAGTACGTCGCGGCGGTCCTGATCGGCGAAGCGGTGGCCGAACGGATCCTTGGAGCGGCCCCTGGCCTTCTGCGCGACCCGACGGAGGCCAGGACACTGGCAAGCCTCGCGGAGGCGACCCTCTGCGCCTGCGACGTAGCCACGTTGCTCGAATATCCGCAGCCGGAGATCGAGGACGTGCTGCGCGCTCTCGCCGCCCGGGGTCTTACGGAAGAACGTCCCATAGCGGGGATGCCTTACTTCGGTCTCTCGCGAAGGGGACGCGGCTTCGTGGAGAGTGGTCTCGCAGAAACCCCGACTCCGCGAGAAGGTCCTTGAAACCTTGCGGGGGTGACGGTTCTCAGCAGTACGTACGTCTCACGTTCTGGTGCGAGACTTGTGATTTTGGTCCTGGAGTCGCAGTTCGCTTACGCAGGCGCGGGTTGGCTGAGAGGGCGACCCGCGCCACCGCGAGGATACCGGCGCAGCCGTAAGATCCTGGGCAGCCTTGGAAGAAACCCCTTTTCAAGCACTCCCTTCGCCCCGCAGCACCTCAAGCGATCTCTCGTACTCCTCGGCGTCGATCTCGCCGCGCGCGAAGCGCTCCCGCAGGATCTCCTCCGCCGATCCGGCGCGTGCCCGATGGTCGTCGGAGCTACCCTGACCCGAGGTGATGCGCACTACGGCCCAGACGATCAATGCGATCAGCCCGCCCCAGAACAGGAGCGGGACGAGCGTCCAGAGTATCCCGAAGAAACCCCGGCCGCCGTCCATCATGCCACCCGGACCCCACCCCCAGTCGTCCATCATGCCTCCGGGACCCATCATCGAACCACCACCGAACAAGCCGCCGCCGGCGAGGATCGCCAGCAGGACGAGCAACAACAAGAAACCGCCGAGGGCGCCGAGCACGGTCTTGGTACCATCACTCATCGAAGAGCCTCCTTCTTCGTACTTGCGACGCAAATGTATCGGAGCGAGACGGTGTTGTCCTGATCAGATCGGCTCAATTTTTTGTCAATGTTGACCATATGCCGGATACTGTTGGTTTATTCATCAGCGACGCTGCATACTCCAGGAAGCAGCCCCGAGAGCCACCTTCCTGGAGGGCAGAGAGTTATGTCTATGCACCCCAAACCGATCGGTCCCGTCCCAGAAGATA